>JBJMLP010000172.1:0-4880 GCA_045805245.1 Actinomycetota bacterium
ATCGCGCGCCCGTTCGACGGGGAGGCGGGAAGCTTCGTGCGAACTCCGGGCCGCAGGGACTTCTCCGTTCCACCTCCGGCTCCGACGTTGCTCGACGCATGTCGCGGAGCCGGCGTTCCCGTGTACGCGGTCGGGAAGATCCAGGACATCTTCGCGGGCGCCGGCATCACGGAGGGGCGCTACTCCGACGACAACGACCACGGCGTGGACCTGACCATCTCGTACCTGCGTCGACCCGGGCCGAGCCTCGTTTTCTCGAACCTGGTCGACTTCGACTCCAAGTACGGTCACCGGAACGACCCGGCTGGGTACGCGCGCTGCGTCGAAGCGCTGGACCGCAGGGTTCCGGAGGTCCTGGGCGCGCTCGGAGACGACGGCATGATGCTCCTGACAGGGGACCACGGCTGCGATCCCACCACCCCGTCGACCGACCACACGCGGGAACGGACGCCGCTCCTCGTCGCGGGCCTCCGCGGTGAGGCCGTCGACATCGGAACCCGGGCCTGCTTCGCGGACCTCGGTGCGACGGTCGCCGACCTCCTGGGGGTGGAGATGCCGCGAGGGTCGGCGGGAGAGAGCTTCCGCCGTGAGCTCGGCCGCTAGGGCCAGCCCGGGCTCGGGAGTCTCACCCTCAGCTCCAGCCTGAGTCAACCCGCAGAAGGTGCCTCACTGACCAACTCCGTACGGCCGGGTTCGTTTATCGTCACGCGGCGATGACCTCCCAGACCGTCACCTTTGCGATCTACCTCTTGATCGCGCTGATCCCGGGCGTCATCGTCCACGAATACGCACACGCGCTGGTCTCGGACCGGCTCGGAGACCCCACGCCCCGCAGATGGGGTCGCCTGACCCTCGACCCACGCCCGCACATCGACCGCTTCGGCACGGTGGTGCTTCCCGCACTGCTCCTCCTTCTGGTCGCGGTGGGCGCCGCCTTCATCCCGTTCGCTTACGCGAAGCCGATGCCGTACGAGCCGTCGTATCTCCGGAACCGCGAACGGGACGAGACGCTGGTTGCGCTGGCAGGTCCCATCGCGAACCTCGGTTTGGCCGTGGCCGCAGGCCTCGTTCTCCGCCTGGTTCCCTGCGGAGAGGCCTCGCGGTTCGTCCTGTCGTTCCTGTTCATGAACGTCGTGCTGTTCGTGTTCAACCTGATCCCGATCCCCGGGCTCGACGGCGCACGCATCATCGCCCGGTTCCTCACCGGACGAGCGCAGCAGGTGTACGTCGACGCCAACCAGTACCTGCCACTCTTCATGCTCCTCGTGTTCTTCCTGCTGAGCGCGCCGATCCTCAGCATCGTGAGCTCGATCTCCACCTGGTTGAGCTCGCTCCTCGGCGGCAGCCGCTGCTTCCTGATCTGAGCGAGCCTCCGCGGTTCCGGGGAGGCTCGGCTGTATCATCCGCGCGACCGCAGGTGCAGCAGACCTGCTCGCCAGGAGATACCCATGAGCGCCGAACCGGACCCCACGTCGAGCTTCACCGTCGAGCTCCCGGTGTTCCGCGGACCGTTCCGAGCGCTGACGGACCTCATCCTCGACCAGAAGGTGGACGTGTGCGACGTCCCGATCGCACGCGTGACGGAGGCGTTCCTCCACCGATCCGCCGAGGAGGTCGAATCCTGGGATCTCGAGGAGGCCACCTGGTTCGTCGCGGCCTGCGCGATGCTCCTCGAGCTCAAGGTCGGGCGGCTGATGCCTCGTCACGAGGAGCCCGACGAGGACGACATCCTCGGCGTCTCGCCCGATCTGCTCTACGCCCGGAGCCTGGAGCTCGCGGCTTTCCGAGAGGCCACGATCGACGTCTCCAGGCTGCTCGAGGAGGCTAGCCGCTCGTTCCCACGCACCGCGGGACCGCCTCCGGAGTTCTCGCACCTCTACCCGGACGTCTTGGAGGACGTGACGGCGGAGAAGCTCGCCTCGATCGCGGCGGCTGCCCTCCGTCCGCCCCCCGGCCTGGACCTCTCTCACGTGACTCCGATCACGTTCACCGTCGCCGACGCGATCGAGATGGTGACGGCCCGGCTGGGGGAGTCGGGTGCGGCGATGTTCCGGGAGCTGGTCGCCGGATACGAGGATCGCATCCAGGTCGTGGTGAGCTTCCTCGCCCTCCTGGAGCTCTACCGTGACGGAAAGGTCGACCTCTCCCAGGCGGAGACGTTCGGCGAGATCCAGGTGCGATGGAACGGCTGAGCCCCACGGAACCCGGGAGGTCAACGTGACGGAGATGCTCCGCTCGCTCGAAGCCCTGCTGTTCGTCTCCGACGAGCCGATCACGTCGGTCGTGCTCGCGCAAGCCCTCGACCTCGACCGGAGCCACGTCGACCGGCTCTGCGAGGAGCTCTCACGCGAATACGAGGAGCGCGGCGCCGGACTTCTCGTCCAGAACGTCGCCGGCGGCTGGCGGATCGCGACCCATCCGGACACGAGCGAGGTGGTAGAGCGTTACGTCACGTCCTCGCGCCACGCGCGCCTCACGCGGGCCGCGCTCGAAACGCTCGCGATCGTGGCGTACAAGCAGCCTGTCACGCGGCATCAGATCAACTCGATCCGTGGAGTGAACTCAGACGGCGTGCTCCGCGCGCTCGTGGAGCGCGGCCTCGTGGCGGAGGTCGGAAGGGAGAGCGCTCCGGGCAACCCGCTGCTGTACGGAACGACGCCGGAGTTCCTCGAACGGCTGGCCCTCCCGTCCCTCGCGGACCTTCCCCCGCTCGCGCCTCTGCTCGGGAACGCGGCGAGCGCCGCCCGCGAAGCGGAGTAGCCCACCCGACCGATGACCGTCGAGCGGGTTCAGCGCTCGCTCGCCCGCGCCGGCTACGGTTCCCGCCGCGCGTCCGAGGACCTCATCCGCGAGGGGCGCGTCACGATCAACGGCCGTGTCGCATCTCTGGGTGATCGCGTGGACCCGCAAACGGACATCGTGGAGGTGGACGGAGCGCGGGTGGTGACCGACCCTGACGCGCGGACCTTCGTGCTCCACAAGCCGGCGGGCGTCGTCAGCTCGCTCAAGGACCCGCAGGGGCGCCCGGATCTGACCACATACCTGCCGGGCGACACGCGCGTCGTTCCGGTCGGCCGACTCGACCGGGAGACGGAGGGGCTCCTTCTGCTCACCGGCGACGGCGAGCTCGCCAACCGCCTCATGCATCCGCGATACGGGGTGGAGAAGGAGTACCTCGCGGAGGTCGACGGCACCCCGACCTCGAAGCAGCTCGCGGAGCTTCGCCGCGGTGTGGAGCTCGACGACGGACTCGCGAAGCCCCGCTCCGCCCGGGTCGTCGACGCGGCGGGAGAGCGCGCGGCGATCCGGCTCGTGCTGGCAGAGGGCCGCAAGCGTGAGGTCCGGCGCATGCTGCAGGCGGTCGGACTTCCGGTGCGGCGGCTGATCCGGGTCCGGGTGGGACCCGTCCGCCTGGGAACGCTCGCCGCAGGAGAGCTCCGCGAGCTCGGGGGAGAGGAGCTCAGCGCGCTCTACCGCGCTCCCGGACGGTAGCCTGAGCCGCACGGCCGACCCACGGCATCCGACGCCCGTGAGACCGCTCCCGGCGGAAGGAGGCGCAAACGATGAGCACCCGCGCGGCCCGCGGCGCGATCCGCGTCGCATCCGACGACCGCGACGCGCTGCTGTCCTCCACGGAGCGGTTGCTCTCCAATCTGTTGGGGCGCAACGGGATCGAGACCGAGGACCTCGTCAGCATCCTGTTCACGGTTACGGACGATCTCCGCGCCGCCTTCCCCGCCGAAGCGGCCCGAGGGATGGGCCTCGGCAAGGTGCCGCTCCTGTGCGCTCGGGAGATCGACGTGCCGGGAGCGATGCCTGGCGTCGTCCGGGTCCTGATGCATTTCCGCTCCGACGCCTCGCTCGAGGACGTCGTGCACGTCTACCTCGACGGAGCGGAGTCGCTCCGCGACGACCTGGCGTAACGGAGATGTCGCCCTCGTCGGAGTCCGTCGCGGTGATCGGGACCGGGTTGATCGGAACCTCGATCGCGATGGCCGCCCAGCGTGCGGGTCACGCCGTCGTCGGCTTCGATGCCGATCCGGAGGTGCTCGCGAGTGCGGCGGCGATCGCTTCCTTCTCCGTCGCGGATTCCGCGCGTTCGGCGGCGGGGTCGTCGTCGATCGTCTTCGTGTGCACGCCGATCCCCACCATCGCGTCGGTCGTCTCCGAGGTGCTGGAGGGCTCCGACGCGGTCGTGTCCGACGTCGGCAGCGTGAAATCCCACGTCGTCGAGGAGGTGGAGCGGTCATCGGGCCAGCGGGCGTCGCGCTATGTCGGCGGACATCCCATGGGGGGGTCGGAGCGCTCCGGCCCCGAGGGCGCGTCCGCATCCGTCCTGGACGGCATCGCCTGGGTATTGACCCCGACGGCGAGAACCGACGAGGAGGCGATCGCTCGCGTCCAACGCTTCGTCTCCGCGGTCGGTGCACAGCCCGTGCGGATGGATCCCGATCGCCACGACCGGCTCGTCGCAGTCGTCAGCCATCTCCCGCAGGTCGCCTCGACCGCGCTCATGGGGCTCGCGGCGGAGGAGGAGGCCGGCGAGCCGGAGATCCTCCAGCTCGCCGCGGCCGGCTTCCGCGATCTGACGCGACTCGCCGCCTCGAACCCCGAGCTATGGGCGGGGATCCTCCGCACGAACGAAGCCGCCTTCTCGCGGGCGCTCGACCTCTACGTGGACCGGCTGCACCGTTTGCGAGACCTGGTCGCCGAGCGGAACGGGGGCCTCGAAGATGCCTTCGCCGACGCCAAGCGCGCGCGACTCGGACTCGCCGCCAAGCCTCAGGTGCGCGCCGGCGTCGCGATCCTGCAGGTCCCCGTTCCGGACCGTCCGGGCGTCCTTGCGGAGCTCACGGCTTCGCTCGGCGCCGCCGACGTGA
>JBJMLP010000173.1:0-12561 GCA_045805245.1 Actinomycetota bacterium
CAGGAATCTGCTTCCGCCGCCGTCCTGTCGCTCGAGCCAGATCCGGCCGCCGTGCGCATCGACGATCTCCTTGGAGATGGCGAGACCGAGACCGGCTCCGCCGCCGTCGCTCCGGCGGGACGCGTCAACACGGACGAAGCGCTCGAAGATCCGACTCTGCATCGCGTCGGGGATCCCGGGTCCGGTATCGCTCACCGAGAGGCCCGCCTCGCGGCCGTTGGTCCACGTCCTCACGTCCACCTCGCCGCCCTCCCCCGAGTAGCGGATCGCGTTGCTGAGGAGGTTGGTCAGCACCTGCTCCACTCGCTCGCGGTCGATCGGGACCTCCACGGAGTTCCCGGACAGCTCGAGACGGACATGCGCGCCCTCGGAGAGGGGCCTTACGGAATCGAGGACGGAGCGCGCCACTTCATGGAGGTCCGCAAGGCGACGGTCGAGCTGCATCCCGCCCTCGTCCATGCGCGCGAGGGTGAGGAGGTTCTCGACGGTGACGGTCATCCGGTCCACCTCCTCGACGGAACTCTGGAGCACGGCGCGCGCCGTGGTCGAGAGCTCCCGGTCGCGGAGACTGACGTCGAGCTCCGAGCGCATGATGGCGAGCGGCGTCCGCAACTCGTGCGACGCGTCCGCGACGAATCGGCGCTTCTCCTCCACCCCGGATTGCACCCGGTCGAGCATGGAGTTCAGCGTCGTGGCGAGGCGCTGGATCTCATCGCTCGTCTGCGGCACCTCGATGCGCTCGTCAAGGTGCTCCGGTCCGATCGCCGACGCCTTCTCGGTCATGCTGGAAACCGGACGAAGCGCGAGACCAGCGAGCCACCATGCCCCCGCGGCCGCGGCGGCGACGGCAACCGGAATGCCTACCTCCATGAGGACGAGCAGGCTATGTGCCGAACGCTCCACCTCGTCCAGTGAAGTGCTGACTACGACCGCGGCATCGCACCCCGTCGGCAGGGCAACCGCGAGGGTTCGGAAAGACTCTGCGTCCGCCCCGCGGGCGATCGTCGTGAAAAGGCGATCTCCGGACATCACGCGGCGGAGCTCCGAAGATGAGAGGAGTGGGCGCGCCGAGATCGCGTCGCCGCTCGACTCGAGCACGGATCCGTTCGGCGAGAGGAGTTGTGCTCCCGACTCTCCCTGCGGGAGACCGCGAAGCGAAGCGTCCGAAACGTCGGCGAACTCTCCCTCGCATCCATTTCGAAGACCGAGGGAGATCTGCGCCGCGCGAGTCGCAAGACTGTCGTCAACTCCGCCCAATAGATCCGCTTGCAATCGGACGAGCAGGAACACCCCAACCCCGACGAGGATCCCGGCAAGCAGAAGTCCGTACCAGACGGTGAGCCGCGCACGGATCGGAAAGCTCACGCGCCGCCGATTACCTCCTCGGCGGCAACCGGATCCACCGCATAGCCGACCCCGCGGACCGTCCTGATCAAAGGACGACCGAAAGGCTGCTCGAGCTTCCGGCGGAGGTACCCGACGTAGACATCGACGACGTTCGAGAAGTGGTCGTAGTTGTAATCCCAGACGTGCTCGAGGATACGGCTGCGCGCGAGCACCTCTCCCGGATGTCGCATCAGGAACTCCAGCAGCGAGAACTCGCGTGCCGAGAGCTCAACGAGAACGCCGTCGCGCGTGACGCGCCGGGATGCGGGGTCGAGGACGACATCGCCCACGGTCAACGTCGACGGCCGAGGAGCGGGGTCTCGCCGCACGAGGGCCCGAAGCCGAGCGAGCAGTTCCCCGAACGCGAACGGCTTCACGAGGTAGTCGTCGGCGCCTGCGTCGAGACCACGGATGCGGTCCTCCACGGCGTCGCGGGCCGTGAGCATCATCACCGGAGCCCATTCGCCGCGCTCACGGAGCTCGCGGCAGACGGCGAAGCCGTCCCCCTCCGGGATCATGACGTCGAGGACGATCGCATCGAACTCGTTGCGCTCGACGCGAGAGATTGCGTCTTTTCCATCGGCGGACAGCTGCACGGAGTATCCCTCTTGCTCGAGCCCGCGCCGGAGGGCGCGCGCCATCTTCAGCTCGTCCTCCACGACCAAGATCAACATGCGCCGCCTCCGAAACCAAGTGTGCCCTGCATTCGGTGAGAAGCCCATGAGGGTTCGGTGAGTACGCCGGCAGCAGGCACGGCCTCTCACGAGTCGCTCATCGCCCGGCGAGTACACATGAAACGTCATACCGATCGGAGGTCATCGTGAAGATCAGGCTCCCTCTCCTCGCCGTCTCGCTCGCGTTCGCGATCGCTGGGTGTGGAGGAGGAAATACCGAGCCGACCAGTCATGGCAGCGCGCGGACCGCCCAAGTCAGCACCCCCGCGAACCCCCAACGTTCCGTGCCCGGTCAGCCGACTGCAACGCCGATCCCCCACCAATCGCCGGTGGCACCGGAGGTGAACCCGCCCGGAGACATCCCTGACAACACCCAGTTCGTCCCGTACACGTCCAAGGATGGCGGCTTCACGGTGACGGTCCCAGAGGGGTGGTCGAGGCGCACCCACAATTCCTCGGTGTCGTTCTCCGACAAGCTCAACACCATCACGCTGAGCTGGGTGAGTGCGGCTAAGCCGCCGAGCCTGCGCTCTGCGAAGGCGTCGGACATCCCGCAGCTGAGCTCCTCCGAGCTCGCCTTCCGCCTCCAGTCGGTGAAGACCGTGACGTTGCCGGCCGGCAAGGCTGTCATGATCGACTACGGAGCGAACAGCAAGCCAAACGGTGTGACCGGCAAGCAGTACCGTCTGGTGATCCTCCGGTACGACCTGTTCAACAACGGGACCGAGGTGCATCTCGTCTTGAGCTCACCGGTCGGCGCCGACAACGTCGACCCGTGGAACACGGTGACGCAGGGTTTCAAGTGGTCGTAGCTCCGGCCCTTGACGCCCGAGATCTCTATCGCTTCTTCCATGCCGGAGATGACGAGATCTTCGCGCTCCGCGGTGTGTCCGTCGCCGTCGCACCCAAGGAGCTCGTCGCGATCATGGGGCCTTCCGGGAGCGGCAAGTCGACACTGCTGTCATGTCTCGCGGGGCTCGACGAGCCCGACGGCGGATCGGTCGAGATCGCGGGGCAGCGCATCACTCGTCGCGGCGAATCGAGAACGGCTGCGGTCCGCGCGCGGTCCGTCGGGATGCTCTCCCAGTCGGGCAATCTGCTCCAACACCTCACCGTGGCGCAGAACCTACGCGCCGCTGCGGCGCTCGCCGGCGGGACCGGACGTTCACCCCTTCCCGAGAGCGCGCTCTCGGCTGTCGGTCTCGCCGAGCGGGCGACCGCCTACCCGTCCACGCTCTCCGGCGGAGAAGCGACGCGGGTCGCCCTGGCAGTCGCGCTCATCGGCGACCCCCCGGTGCTGCTCGCCGACGAACCGACGGGGGAGCTCGACGGCGCTGCGGAAGCGGACGTGCTCCGTCTGGTCAGGGACCGGTGCGACTCAGGAACTGCCGCGATCGTCGTGACGCACAGTGTCCAGGTTGCGTCCGTCGCCGACCGCGTCCTCCATCTCGATGACGGGACGCTGACCGATGGGTGACGTCCTCGTGCGCGCGGAGAACGTCTACCGGAGGTACCCGGGAACCGGCCAAGTCCTCGGCGGCGTCTCCTTCGAGATCCGTCCCGGAGACACCATCGCCGTGACCGGCCCGTCGGGGAGCGGGAAGTCGACGCTCCTCCACGTGCTCGCCGGCCTCGATCACCCATCCTCGGGAGCGGTGACATGGCCGGCTCTGCCCGAACCCATCCGTCCCGGTCCGATCGGTGTCGCGTTCCAGGGCCCGAGCCTCCTCCCTCCGCTCACCGTGGAGGAGAACGTGGCCCTCCCCGCCATCCTCGCAGGATCGGAGGAAGAGGCGGCGATGTCGAAGGCGCGTCAGCTGCTTTTGCGGTTCGGCATCGAGGACGTCGCTGAGCGACTACCGGAGGAGATCTCCGGCGGCCAGTCGCAGCGAACTGGGTTGGCTCGGGCGCTCGCGAGTGATCCGCGCCTCGTCGTCGCCGACGAGCCCACTGGCCAACTGGATGCATCCACGGGCGAGGCTGCCATCGACTCACTCCTCGAAGCCGTCCAGAGCATCGGCGCGTCGCTCGTCCTCGCAACCCATGACCTCGGCGTCGCGCGGCGGCTCGCGAACCGATGGTCGCTTGACGAGGGACGTTTGAAGACCGGAGACCTCCGGTGCTCAGCCTGATCTGGATCCGCGGCCTCTTCCGTAAGCGTTCCGGCCGGCTCCTAGCCGAAGCGGCAGGCATCGGGTTGACCGTTCTGCTACTCGCCTCTCTCGGCGCTTTCTTCGCGTCGAGCAAGGCCCGGATGACCCAGCAGGCCTCAGCCGGCGTCGCGGTCGACTGGCAGGTACAGCTCGAGGCGGGAACGGATGCGGCACATGCTCTGCAAACGGTGACGTCCGCGCCCGGAGTCGTCGCCGGCCTTCCGGTCGGCTACGCCGACGCCGCGGGATTCCGTTCGCGTTCGGGAAGCTCGGTACAGACGACCGGATCCGGGAAGGTGCTGGGGATCCCCTCCGCCTACGCCGCGACGTTTCCCGGAGAGATCCGATACCTCGTGGGTGCGCGCACCGGGGTGCTGCTCGCGCAACAGACGGCGGCCAACCTCCGTGCGCGTGTCGGTACCCCCGTGACGGTGGAGCGGCCCGGCCAGAACCCGGTCACGGTAACCGTCGACGGAATCGTGGACCTCCCGGGAGCGGACTCCTTATTCCAGTCGATCGGATCCGCGCCCGGCTCAGCTCCGACCGCGCCACCAGACAACGTGATGCTTCTCCCGGCCGCGACCTGGGACAGGCTGTTCTCGAACGCGGCCGCTCGAGGCGTCTCCCACCAGATCCACGTGAATCTCTCCCCGGACCTCCCACCGGATCCCGGAGCGGCTTTCTCCAACGTCCTCGGGCGCGCGAAGAATCTCGAGGCTGCGCTCGCCGGTGGCGGGCTCGTCGGAAACAACCTCGGCGCGCAGCTCGACGCGGCGCGCGCCGATGCGACCTATGCCGAGCTCCTGTTCCTTTTCCTCGGCGCTCCCGGTGTGGTTCTCGGTGCTGCCCTGACGGCGGCGGTCGCAGGTTCGGGCCGTGAGCGACGCCGAAAGGAGCAGGCGTTGTTGCGCACGCGTGGCGCGTCAGCGTCGTTGATCATTCGGCTCACGAGCCTGGAGGCAACCGCCGTCGGGGCGGCGGGTGCCGTGACCGGACTCTCTGGGGCCGTGATCGCGGGTCGCGTCGCATTCGGCTCCGTGAGGTTCGGCGCCACAACGCTGGAGACCGTCGCTTGGGCCGGTGTCGCGACGCTCGCCGCCATGGCGCTCGCCTTCGCATCGATCGTGCTTCCGGCCCGCCGAGACTTGCGGGAGCTCACCGTTCGGAAGTCGCAGCTGGAGCTCACTCCTCCGAGACAAGCGCTGTGGGAGCGCCTCTACTTCGACGTGCTCTGCCTCGGCCTCGGAGGACTCCTCTATTGGGAGGCGGTCCGGAGCGGCTATCAGGTGGTCTTCGCTCCCGAGGGGGTGCCAACGATCTCCGTCAATGTCTCGACACTGCTGGCCCCCCTGCTGATGTGGGTGGGAGCGATCCTGCTCGCGTGGCGGCTCGCCCGGCTCGCACTCGCGCACGGGCGAAAACTTCTGGCGCGGCTCTCGCACCCCATGGCGGGGAAACTCTCCGGTGTCGTCGCAGCCTCCATGTCGCGACAACGCATCCTGCTCTCGCGTGGACTCACCGTCATGGCGCTCGCGGTGTCCTTTGCGCTCGCGGTCGCGGTGTTCAACACAACGTATGCGGCGCAAGCGAGCGTCGACGCACGCCTCACCAACGGATCTGACGTGACCGTCTCCACGACGACGTTGGGGGGATTACCAAGCTCGCTCGGGCCTGTCGCAGCCAATCTTCCGCACGTGGCCGCGGTGGAGCCGATGCAGCACCGATTCGCCTACGTGGGGAACGACCTCCAGGACCTCTACGGCATCCACCCGCAAACCATCGGGCGAGCGACGTCGATGTCGAACGCGTACTTCGGGAACGGCAACGCCTCGGCGACGCTCACCTCGCTCGCGGCTCAACCGGACGGCGTCTTGGTCTCCGATGAGACGGTCCACGACTTCCAGCTCCATCCTGGCGACCTCATCCGGTTGAGGCTGCAGTTCGCCTCAGACGGCCAGTACCACGTCGTGCCTTTCCACTACATCGGGGTCTCCCGGGAGTTCCCGACGGCGCCGCACGACTCCTTCCTCGTTGCGAACGCGAGTTACGTCGCGCGACGGACGGGCACGCCGTCGATCCAGACGCTCCTGATGCGGACGACAGCCTCCCCTCCGGCGGTCGCGGCAGAGGTGCGGAGAGTGCTCGGAACTGGCTCCGGTGCGACGGTGCAGGACATCGTCACCCAGGAGCACGTCACACTCTCGGCCCTCACGGCCGTCGACGTGCGAGGACTCACGAAGATGGAGCTCACGTTCGCACTCCTCCTGGCCGCAGGGTCCTCCGGACTCGTGCTCGCGATCGGCATCTCTGAGCGGAAACGTACGTTCGCGATCGCGTCCGCGCTCGGCGCCCGTGGGCGACAGCTGTCCTCCTTCGTCTGGAGCGAAGCAGTGTTCGTGGGCGGTGGCGGCCTCGTCCTGGGTGCCGCCGTCGGTTTCGGCATCGCTGAAGTCCTCGTCAGGATCCTCTCCGGTGTGTTCGATCCGCCGCCGGACAGCCTCTCCGCGCCCTGGCTCTATCTGCTGATAGCGCTCCTCGTCGCCGTGGGTGCGTTCGCCGTCTCTGGGGTGGCGATGCTCGGGATAACTCGGCGTCCACCGGTTGAGATCCTGCGAGATCTCTAACGAGTGGCCCTGAACCCGATCCGCCCGAACGATCCCGCTGCTCTGTCGCTAGAAGCCGCGGGTGTGAGTTCACGGGATCCGTACCGCGGCGAGGGCGAGGCCTAGAGGTCGATCTCCGGCGCGCACAGCTGCAGACCCTCGATGCTCGTCGCGATCAGGTCGTCGGTGGTCAAGCCGATCGACGCCTCCGCCGAGGTGATCTCCTCCCGGTTGACCCCGCAGGGACAGCTCACCCGAAGACAAACGTCAGTGGGGCGGGCTGGACTCGAACCAGCGACCGACGGATTATGAGTCCGCTGCTCTGACCAACTGAGCTACCGCCCCGGCGCGGTGGAGTCTAGTTCCGCTCAGGACTGCGGCGGCGTGCTCGAGAGACGCCCGTCCTTCTCCGCGTAATCCCACACGTCGATCTCCGGAGGCTGGACACCGATCGAGGTGAGTGCGGTGCAGATCTGGCTCCGGTGATCGGTGCCGTGGTGGACGACCTGCGCGAGACGGACCCCGAGCGGAGCATGCGAGAGCGATCCGTCGTCCTGCGGCCGCACGTAGTCGGCATCGGGATCGAGATCGCCGGCGATCAGCTCCGCCCAGAGCGAGTCGTCCTCCTCCATGACCTTGCGGAGGTCGGCGAGATTCATGTTCGCCTCCTCCTCCTCATCGAGAGGCGGCACGAGCTGACGGCTGATCGCGAAGAGGTAGCCACGGTCTCCTCCGACGAGGTGACGCATCGTGTCCAGGATCGAACCGTAGGTACCGGGAACCGACGTCTCGAGCTGCTCGGGCGGGAGCGATGAGCAGACGTCGATCAGCTCCAGGGTCGCCCAGACATGGTGCCGGAAGGCGTCGTCGAGGACGGAGCGATTCATGCCCGCACCGTAGCAGGGGCCCTCGACCCTCCGAAATCGCAGGTCCTGGGTCGAGTTCGGTTTCGTCGGTGTTTCCACGGGGTACTTCTCGCGCGGCTTTCTCAGAGGAGCCGGACTCGAGGGCCGGCGAACTGGGCCTCGGTCCTCGACCGGCCGCGTCGACGGAGGGGTGCGGACGTGGCGGACCAACGGACCGAAACGAGAAACGCCGCCGGATCGAAGCCTCGCAACGCGGCGGACGCCAAGCCTGGCGACGTCATCGAGACCAACATCCCGGCGCGGATGGACCGGCTCCCCTGGAGTCGCTGGCATTGGCTCGTCGTCATCGCCCTCGGCATCACGTGGGTCCTCGACGGACTCGAGGTCACGATCGTCGGCGCGATCGGTCCGGTCCTCGGTCTCAATTCTACCCTTTCCCTCGACGCGGGCCAGATCGGGCTCGTCGGAACGCTCTACGTCGCAGGAAACGTCGTCGGCGCGTTCGTGTTCGGGTACCTGACCGACCGGCTCGGCCGCAAGCGCCTCTTCATGGTCACGTTGCTGGTCTATCTGCTCGCCACCGTTGCCACTGCGTTCTCGTGGAACGCGTACAGCTTCTACCTGTTCCGGTTCATCACGGGCATGGGGATCGGCGGCGAGTACTCCGCCATCAACTCCGCGACCGAGGAGCTCAACCCGGCGCGGGTCCGAGGCATGGTCGAGCTCGCGATCAACGGGAGCTGGTGGCTCGGGACAGCGGTCGGCGCCTTCTCGACGGTGTTCCTGCTGAACCCGAACCTCCTGCCGGTCGACCTCGGATGGCGCGTCGCCTTCGGCATCGGCGCCACGCTCGGAGTCGCGGTGGTCCTGATCCGGCGGATGCTGCCGGAGAGTCCTCGCTGGCTGATGACGCACGGCCGGGCCGACGAAGCGGAGGAAGTCGTCGTCAACATCGAGAAGCAGGTGAAGGGATACACGGGGCAAGAGCTCGAGGACCCCGGCGACGCCACGATCGAGCTCCGTCAGCGCGACCACACCCCCGTGAGGGAGATCCTCGGAACCATGTTCGGCGAGCACAAGCGCCGGACGATCCTCGGCGTCGGCCTGAACATCGGACAGACGTTCTTCTACAACGCGGTGTTCTTCACCTTCGCGCTGATCCTGACGACGTTCATGAAGGTGCAGAACCAAGACGTCGGTTGGTACATCCTCGCGTTCGCGGTGGGGAACTTCCTCGGACCCATCATCCTCGGACGACTCTTCGACACCGTCGGGCGCCGCGTGATGATCTCCGGGACGTATCTCATCTCAGGGATCGGCCTCACGATCGCCGGATACTTCTTCACCACGGGCTCCTACAGTGCGCTCTCGCTCACGATCGTCGTCTCAGCCATCTTCTTCTTCGCCTCGGCCGGTGCGAGCGGCGCCTACCTGACGGTGAGCGAGGCATTCCCGTTGGAGATCCGAGCGAACGCGATCGCCTTCTTCTACGCGATCGGAAGCGCCCTCGGAGGACTCATCGGCCCTGCCCTGTTCGGAAAGCTCGTGGAGACGGGCGACCAGGGCAACATGTTCATCGGCTACGCGATCGGCGGCGCGCTGATGATCATCGGTGGCCTGATGGAGATCTTCATGGGCATCGACGCCGAGCAGAAGTCGCTCGAGGAGGTCGCCAGTCCGATCTCCGCGGAGTCCGCTCAGGGCGACGACCGGCACGGCGGATAGGGAAAGGGCGAACTCTCAGGCGACGCACAGCAGGGGCGCAGTTCCTCTTCAGGTCCGGGACGAATCATCTGTAGTCGAAGGGACCGAGGAGGAACAGGATGATCTACGAACCCGGACCACACGCTTTTCCGCCACCGCCAGAGGCGCCCGCAACGCGCAGACGTCACCGCGCGCTCGTTTCGCTGAGCGTTGCGGTGGCACTGCTCGGCGCCGGTGCCGTGGGCGCCGGCAACGCCGACCTCAACACGCAACCGGCCGCGACGGCGGCGACGACGGCCTCCACGGAGGTCGCCACCTCCACCGGCACGAGCGGGCCGGCCGTGTACAACGCCAACACCGACCCCACGGTCCAGGCGATCGCGAAGGTGAGTCCGGCGGTCGTCAACATCACGAGCCAGATCCAGCAGACGAACCCCTTCGGAGGAACCTCCGTCGGCACTGGAACCGGCACCGGGTTCGTCGTTCGCCCCGACGGCGTCATCCTGACGAACGACCACGTGGTCGAAGGCGCCTCGGACATCCGGGTCACGCTCCCGGCGCCCGACGGTCGCTCGTTCCAGGCGACGGTGCTGAGCGCGGACAGCCAGCATGACCTGGCGGTGATCAAGGTCGACGCGAGCGGGCCGCCGACCGTTGCGCTCGGCGACTCCGGCAACGTGGAGCTCGGTCAGCGCGTCGTCGCCCTCGGCTACGCGCTCGATCTCAACGGAGGACCGACCGTGACCTCGGGCATCGTGAGCTCGCTCGACCGCACGGTTCAGGTCCAGGACCCGAACGCCCCCCAGGGCGGGAGGACCTACCGGGACGTGTTCCAGACCGACGCCGCGATCAACCCGGGGAACTCCGGCGGCCCGCTGATCAACCTGTCGGGTCAGGTCGTCGGCATCGACAGCGCCGGAACGCAGCAGGCGCAGAACATCGGGTTCGCGATCCGGATCGACGCCGCACGGTCGATCCTCGCGCGGGCGCTCGCCTAACCTCCCGAGGCAGCGCCTTCTCCGGGTCCGCCGAGCTTCGCGAGAAGCTCGGCGGCCCGGGCGCGTTCCCCCGTCTTCTCCTCTGCAGTACGCGCGAGGCCGAGGAGCGCCTGCGCTTCCTCGAAGGGATCCTCGAATGCGTGCCACCCCTCGGCGGCCTGCGCGAACCTCTCGGCCGCTCGATCGACGTCGTCCTCCGCCTCCATCAACGATGCCGTCGCGGAGAGAACGTTCAGCCGGTCGCGCAGCACCACTCCGCGACTTCCGTCGACGAGGCGGCGCGCGAGCTCCTTCTTCCCGGTGCGCATGCAGAGTCGGACGACCTCCGCGAGCGAGGACTCGCGGTACTGTGCGGCGACCCCCCCCGTCCGTTCCGCGAACTCCTCGAGGAAAGCGGCGGCGTGGGAGACATCTCCGCGGGCGACCGACATCTCCGCGGCGGCGACAAGGCCGGGCGCGAGAACCTGCAGCTCCTCGACGGGGCGCACGACGGCGAGGAGCTCCTCCGGAGCTCCGGCGTCCTCGTTCCGACCCCGCAACGTGAAGATGCGCGCGCGGAAGATCCGGGCCGCTGCCTCGAGGGAGCCGTCGAGACGTTCCCTTCCGACCGAAAGCATCTCCTCCGCAACCGCGAGCGCGCGATCCCACTGCCCCGCGTCGAAGAACACGCCGAGCAAACCGGCCTTCGCCCAGAGACTCGCGACCGCAAGGCCGCGCCGCTCCGACAGCTCGAGCGACGACGAGAAATGGCGCAGGCCCGCTGCCGGCCCGCGCATCGCCCACGCCCACTCCGCGAGATAGTTCTCCGAGGTCGCGATGCCGACCGCATCGCCCGAGGCGCGAGCGATGCGGAGAGCCTCCTCCAGATCCTCGAGCCCACCCTCGTCGCCCTCCGCGGCCCGCGCGTCGCCTCGGATGTGGAGCGCGATCATCGAGATCTCGCCCTCCGAATCGTCGAGGAGCTCGAGCGTGCGATCGGCGAA
The DNA here is from genome assembly GCA_045805245.1 of Actinomycetota bacterium. Classification (GTDB taxonomy): domain Bacteria; phylum Actinomycetota; class UBA4738; order UBA4738; family JBJMLN01; genus JBJMLN01. The sequence continues at coordinate 11,368 of JBJMLP010000173.1, forward strand.
AGTCATGGCCTCGTCGTTGCGGCCGGCGAACATCCCCTCCTCCGCGCGGAACGCGTACGCGCGGGCGAGCTCCTCTCCGGGGGGCTCCTGCTCCAGGACCTCGATCGCCTTCGCGAGCATCTTCCGCGAGCGATGTCCATCACCCAGGGCACCGGCCTGTGAACCGATCCGAGTGAGCGCGCTCCCCGCCGCGAGCCGATCGCCGAGAACTCGGAAGAGCTCATAGGCCTCCTCGTACCGGCGGAGCACCTCCTCGCCTTCCAGGTCGTTGCTTCTCCTCCCCATCTGCGCGGAGACCGTCAGTGCCTCCGCTCGATCGGCGGAGCCCGCGCTCGTGAGCTTCACGGCCCGGTCCGCGAGCTCGAACGCTCCCCGCGCGTCGAGGCGGCTGGCGCGCTCGGCCGCGGTCATCAGCCAGCGGATCGCCGGAGGACGCGCGGACTCCGCGATGTCGGGTTCCGCCGAGGCGACCGCGAGGTCGACGGCCGTCGCGAAATGACGCGCGAGCATCTCGGATCGCTCCTCGGCCCGAGAGCCGCCCGCCCCCTCGATCCAACGCCCGGCCGCCAGGTGTCGTCGCGCACGCTGCGCGCGCGGGATGCGCGCGTAGGCGACCTCCCGGATGAGCGCGTGGGTGAAGGCGTACTCCGGCTCGCCTTCGAACGTCGAGACCTCCGCGGGCGCCAGCAGTCCACGGTGAACGAGCGCGTCCACCTCCGTGCGCACCTCGTCGGGATCTCGCTCGGAGAGCGCCTCGAGCGCGCCGGGCCAGACCGCGTTCCCGACGATCGAAGCGTCCAGCACGAGTGAACGCTCCTCGGAAGGGATCGCATCCAGCCGCGCGGCGATCACCGCCTGCACCGACTCCGGGAGCGAGATCTCCTCCGCGTCGCCGGCGCGGAGCTGCTCGCTGAGCATGCGCGCGAACTCCAGCGCGTAGAGCGGATTGCCTCCCGCGCGCTCGACCAGCTCGGCTCTGGCCGGACGGGACAGAACCGATCCGGCGAGGAGCTCGGTGACGAGCCGCGCCGTGTCGTCGGCGTCCAACCGCTCGAGTCCGATCGTCGTCGCGTTCGTTCCGCCTGCGGCGAAGTCGGCGTGGCGGTCGAGGAACTCCGGACGAGCGGTGACGAGTAACAGGACGGGGTGACGCGCCAGCGCTTTTGCGAGCGCCTCCACGGCCTCGACGAGGAC
>JBJMLP010000174.1:0-9271 GCA_045805245.1 Actinomycetota bacterium
GCGCTGGAGCATCGGACGGTGCTCGTCCCCTCGCCAGTACGCGCCCGCGAGCGAGGTCAACTTGAACGCGCCGATACGTCCGGTGGAGGGAACGTGCGGACCGAGACAGAGGTCGCTCCAGCCGTCGTTCCGATAGACGGACACGGTCTCCGCTCCGGCTCCCTCGCTCTCGTCGAGGCCCTCGATGATCTCCCGCTTGTAAGGCTGGTCGGCGAAACGCTCGAGCGCGTCCGCGCGGGAGAGCTCCTCGCGAAGGAACGGTTGGTCGCTCGCGGCGATCGCTCGCATCTCCTTCTCGATCGCGGGGAGATCCTCCGGCCCCAGCGGTTCGGAGAGCTCGAAGTCGTAGTAGAAGCCGTTCTCGATCGGCGGCCCGATCGCGTACTTCGCTCCCGGCTTCAGACGGCATACGGCCTGGGCGAGGACATGCGCGGTGGAGTGTCGAAGGACGTGCAGCCCCTCGTCGGAGCTCGGATCGACGGGCTCGACGTCGACGTCCTCCTCCGGAACGGACGAGAGATCACGGAGCTCTCCGCCGAGACGAACCGCGATGGCCCCGTCCTCGAGCGCCGAGCCGACGGGCTCCCCTTCGGGCAGTTCGATCATGCGACCGTCGGAGAGATGGAGACTCGGCATGCGGAGATGATAGGGGGCGCGTCACGCACCGGCCCGTGCCGCAGCGACTGTCGCTCGGGATGCGCTCAGCGCGGGTGGACTTCAGGCAGCGGGCGTATGGCGAGTCTCGGATCCGACGGGCCGGAGCGTCTCCAGGCGGAAGCGCGCTTGGGCATCGATCCCCGAACCCCACGCGGCGGAGACCATGACGATCGCGAGCAGCGTTGTGACGAGCAGGAGCATCGAGACCCCTCTGATCCGATGCGCAAGCCTGGCACCCCGGCGGCGTCGCTGGCATCGGCCGCGGGAGCCATTTCCTATCGGGCGAACGAGCTACGCGGCATGACCCTTCCGGAGGGCGAGCAGGCGCCCGGGAGAGCACCGCTCAGCGGCTGCTGTTGAACCAGACCCCGCCGGGCCCGTAGAGCGACCCTGCCTCTCCCCACGTCGCGACGGTCTTCCCGCGACCCGTGATGTCGATCTCTCCGTAGTCGCCGTAGACCTCTCCGAAACCTCGTCCCGACACGTAGGAGGGGCCCCCCAGGGCGTTCGAGAGGCGAGCGACGGGACTCCAGGTGCGCCCACCGTCGGCGGAGTCGCGCTCCCAGACGTTGAACTTTCCCGTCCGGTCGTCCATGTACCAGACACGGATGTCTCCCGGCCCCCCTCCGACCGCCGCGGAGGAGACGGCGTTCGCCCCTCGCGGCGAGATGGCCTCCCGGCGGCTCCAGGTGAGCCCGCCGTCGGAGGAGCGTCGCACGTAGGCCCGCTGGGGACCTCGAGCAACGGTCGCTCCGACGTATACGTTGACGAGGTTCCCGTTCGCGTCCCCGGCGATCGCCGGCACGGTGCCGTAGAAGCCGTCGTAGCACCCCGCGCTCGTGCAGTTCGGCTGTCGTCTCGTCACATCGAGCGGCACGACGCGCCACGTCTTTCCGCGGTCGGAGGAGGTCTCCACGACCTCGTGCACGGTTCCCGTGTACTCCTGATTGAACGTGTTCTCCGCGAAGGTCACGGTGCCGTCCGGGGCGACCACACCTCCTCCGGCGAAGAAGTACCGCTCGGTCTTCGTGATCTTGGTCGTGGTCCAGCGGCCGCCTCCGTCATGGGACTGGGCGATGTAGCTGTCGCCGTGAGCGGGTCCGTTGAACGCGATGTAGACGTCCTCGCCGTCTCCGGAGACGGCGAGCACCGGCTTGTCGGACCACCCCGCCCCCACCGTGACAGGCTTCGTCCACGTCCTGCCGTGGTCGACCGAACGCATGAAGGTGACGCCCGGCCTCAATCCCTGCAGGAACGCGGCGTAGAGGGTGCCGTGGTCGTCGACCTCGATCTGCGGGTCGAACTGATTCGGCTTGCCGGCGCAGCGGCACAGGAACCGATCCGGGCGCCATGTTCGGCCACCGTCCGGCGAGCGGCGGAAGACGATCGCCACATTCGGGCAGGACCCGCACGCTCGCGGGCCGTAGAAGCGTGTCCCCAGTTGATAGACGTCGTCGGACGCCGGCCCGGCCGCGATCGCCGGCTCCCAATCGTCCTGCCGGTGGTCCCAGAGCGTGGACCCCTGCCAGCCGGGCGTCGGATAGTGACCGCGGCCCTTCTGCGGTGCGGCGACCGCCTGAAGCGCGACGAGCTGCACGGCAAGCGCTGCGACGATCGTGAACGCTGCGATCCGGCGCCGGCGAAGGGTGGGCGCGGCAGGTTTTGAACCTGCGACCTCTTGCGTGTGAAGCAAGCGCTCTCCCACTGAGCTACGCGCCCCGGGCCGGCAGCCTAGCATCCGGGAAACGGACCGCGGGCGTGCCCGGGTCGCGCCGCGACCGACACCCGCGCCTTACCGCTCGGGCGCGCTCCGCTACCCGTTGCTACTTCTGGACCGCCTTGCCGAGACGCGCCGCGAGCTCGGAGGCGGACTTGTCCGACTCGTCGGTGCCGAGCTCGGCGGCCATCCGCTCGACGGTGCCGCTTCCTCCCGGCCGCAGCGACGCGCTCATCTGCGCCGCGAGGAGCGTCGCCTTGCCGAGCGCGATTAGCTCCTCCAACTCGCGGCACCGCTGGCGGCCGCGGGCGAGCTCCGCCTCGGCCTCGGCCAATCCGGCTTCGATCTCCGTCCTGCTGGTCGCCAGTCCCTGCTTCAGTCTCTCGCTCACTTCGACCTCCTCTGATGAACGCGCGTAGGCTCCCACACCCGATCGGCCTCTGTAAACCCGATTCCGGAACCGGCCGGTTTCCCGACGGTCCGGACCCCGTCCGGATGTCAGAATGCGGCTGCTCACGAGATCCGGAGGGAACGTGACCGAGGAAACCGTCGACGAACAGCTCACCGACCTGATCCGCCGTGACTTCCAGTCCGCCGGTGACGCGCTCGCAGCCGTCCTCGCGGCCACGGCCGCGATCCGCATGGCGTGGCAGCGGCTCGATACCGCCGGAACGGAGGGCCGCGCCCAGGTGCGCAAGTGGCTGGAAGAGCTCTGGCGCGGCGTCAGCAAGATCGCGACCGACTACAAGGCCGAGCGTTTCTCCATCGCCGTCGGATCGGACGGCGACATCAACGTCAGGTTCGACTGGCTCCCCGGAAATCCCTGACGGCGTCCCCTAGCCTCCCTGTTCCGCCCGCGCGGCCCGGGCGACGATCAACGCATTCCGCACCGGAGCCGGAACCGGCCGCGGCGGGCCCGAGATGCAGCTGCGAAGCGCGTCGTGCGCGTCGTGGATGCAGAAGTCCTCGCCCGCACCGCCGTTCGCGGAGTCGTTGCCCTGGACGTGGTCCTTCAAGAAGACGAAGTCGTCGCCGCTCCCGGCTGCGACCGCGTCCGAGCCTCCGAAGGTCTCGACGAAGTCCGCTCCCGCCCGAGCCTGGATCTGGTCGTTGCCGTCGCCCGACAGCAGGAAGTTCCGCCGCCCGTCGCCGACGAGGTGCTGATCGGCGGCCCCGAGCCCGAACACGGCCTCGACGCCGGAAAGGCTGTCGCGGCCTTCGCCGTCAGCATGCTGGGTGGCGAGGTTGACGCTCAGCCGGCCCGCGTTCGTGAAGTAGAGCGCCAGATCGAACCTGCCCTTGGCTCCCCCCAGGTGGTCGTCACCGGGTCCCCCCCAGAGCTCGTCCTGTCCGGCGGACCCGGAAAGGACATCGTTCCCTGGACCACCCGAGAGCACCTGGCCGTCCGGCGCGCCCGTCAGCGTGTCGTTCCCCGTCTCGCCGTAGAGCAAGTCGTAGAGCCCGCCGCCGCTCCACAGCGTGTCGCCGCCCGGACCGCCGAAGAGGTTGTCGTTCCCCACGAGGAGATGATGTTGGATCCGGAGCTCACTCGGGCCGCCTCGGATCGAATCTTCCTTCGCCCCGCCGTCGATCCAGTCACCGCCGCTGCCGCCGGCGAGCACATCCGCTCCGTCGCCGCCGCAGATGCGGTCGTCGCCGCCGAGCCCGCGGATCGTGTCGTTGCCACCGCCGCCGACGATCACGTCGGGGCCGGGAGTGCCGCGCAGGATGTCGGCGCCGGGAGTGCCGGCGATCGTGGCCGCGCCTCCGAAGCACATCGGAGCCGCGATGGCGGGCGCTGCGGCCACCACGCCGCTCGCGTACACGAGGGCAACGACGGGGACCACCAGCCAGGCTCGTGCGCGCAAGGAACGCTCCTCTCGTCGGTTCGGACCACGCTAGAAGCGCACCAGGGGCGAAGCAAGGACCGTCACCCGATGGAGGGCGCCGGCTTCAGGCCCGGTGGGGGAACCCCAGCCGAACCTCCACGCCGGTGGAGAACAGGACGTGATCCGGTTCGCCGAAGACGTCGACGCCCGCGGTGGCGACCAGGTCGTCCTCGATCTCGATCACCGTCGCCTTCTCGAGCCTCCACGGGGGGTGCTCGACGTCGACCTCGAAGGTTCCGAGCGGTCCTCGGCCGAAGAGTCGGAACCGCGCCGTGAGGAAGCGGGCCAGGTCCGAGTCGTCCTCCGATCCGCCGGTCGAGACGCTGACCCGACTCCGGGCGCCGCGAGCCGGCGCGATCCGCTCGGCCCGGTAGGTCACCCCGCCCGGAAGCTCCTCCGTCGACATCCGCGACCATGCGTACGGGAGCCGAAGGGCGCTCCGACCCGCGATCACCGCGAGCGAACGGGCAACGTCGAGGGACAGGAACCACAACCCACTCCGTCCGCGCCGGTCGCGCACGTACGTCCGAACGTTCGTCTCGGGGTAGTGGGAGATCACCGGCAGGGGCGGCTGGTACGGCAGTCTCATCATCATCCTGAAGGGCACGAGACCGATCCAGGCGCTGCCGTCGAACTCCTCCACCTCGAACGCCGGATCGACGAGAAGGCGAAGAACCGCGGCATCCACCCGCCAATGCAGGAACGACGCATCGCTCCAGTGTTGGATCATCGCCGCACGGTCGACGGTATGCGGAGGCATCGCCGAGATCCGTGCCGGCGTGCCGTCCGCACCGGGTGACAGAAGATCCTCCCGGGTCAGCGGGCGGGAGAAGGTGGACCGGAACCAGCCTCGTCTTCGGCCGGTTCGATGTCGCCGGCCAGCACGACGTCCCGCCCGACCGTGCGCACCAGCGGATGTTGCAGGTGGATCGCCTGGCTGATGCGGTCGGCGCCGAGATCACCGATCGCGTTCGTTCCAGCGCCCAGGACACTCGGCGCGATGGCCACGATCGCTCGGTGCGCGAGTCGCTCCGCGAGAAGGGACGTCGCGAGCCGCGAGCCGCCTTCGATGAGGATCGTGTTGATCCCTCCCGCGGCGAGGGCACTCAGAGCGTTCGGGAGCGAGACCCCCTCGGGGCCGTCCGGAACGACCTCCACGCCGATCCCACGTTCGATCAGCTCGCGGCGACGAGAGGCGGAGGATCGAGGCGTCGTGACGACGACGGTCGCCGGCCCGTCGTCCAGAACCCGCGCCTCGTCCGGGATCCGAAGGCACGAGTCGAACACGACGCGGATGGGGGACGGCCCGGAGACGTCACGGACCGTGAGCTGCGGATCGTCGATCAGCACGGTCCCGATGCCGACGCCGACCGCGTCGCATCCGGATCGGAGCGCGTGGGAGAGGGCGCGCTCCTCGGGTCCGCTGATCCAACGCGAGTCTCCGCTCGCCGTCGCCGTTCGGCCATCGATCGTCTGGGCATGCTTCAGCACGACGTAGGGCCGGTGACCGTTCGGGCTTCCCAGCAGTTCCCGGACGTCAAGCGCGGGGGCGGGCGTCTCTCCGGGAACGTTGCCGAACGGCTCGTGTCCGAGACGAGACCGCTTCGTCTGCAGGTACGACACGCTGCGGACGTTCGGGGAGGTCGGGAGCAGCTCGACGGCGTCGATCCCGATGCCGGCTGCGCGGAGGCCGTCCGCCTTCGACGGGTTGTTCGTCATGAGCCGCACCGATCGCACCCCGATCCGGCGAAGGACGTCGCCGGCCTCGGTGAAGTCCCGGGCGTCGGCCGGAAGACCCAGGTGGTGGTTCGCCTCGATCGTGTCGAGGCCGAGATCTTGGAGCTCGTACGCGCGCAGCTTGTTCAGGATCCCGACGCCCCTCCCCTCCTCGCCGATGCCGTACAGGACGAGCCCGCGTCCCTCCGCGGCCACGCGGCGGAGCGCGAAGGCCAGCTGGGTGCCGCAGTCGCATCGCAGCGATCCGAGCACGTCCCCGGTGAGGCATTCCGAGTGCAGGCGAACGAGGAGGTTCTCTCCGTCGCCGATCGCTCCGCGAACGATCGCGAGGTAGATGCGGCCCGATGGTGCCTCGATCCCGCGGAGCTGGAACTCCCCTCTGGGGGTTGCGATCGGCACGCTGGGCGAGTCGCCCTCGCCCGAAGCACGCCACGTCGCCACCGATGGATCCATCCGCAGGCGTTTACCCTCGTATCGCCCCGGAAATCCTCGCCTCGTGTTTTCGATCCCGTATTCGCGACATCGCGCTCGAGACCTCCTCGAGCACCCGACCCGACGGGCCGGGCTCGGGGAGACGCCGGAAGCCGTCGGGCGGGCCGCGTGACGGCTCGCGCGGTCTTCTTCGTCGAACCGGGCGTGGTGGAGCTCCGCGACGTCGCCGTTCCGGAGCCCGGAGAGGACCAGGTGCTCGTCCGCACCGCCTTCTCGGGGGTCAGCGGAGGCACGGAGATGCTTGCCTACCGCGGGCAGCTCGATCCCGACATGCCACGGGACGAGACGCTCGGCGCGCTCGGAGGCACGTTCAGCTACCCGTTCGCATACGGGTACGCGGCGGCGGGCGTGGCCGAACGATCCCGCGGCCAGATCGCGGAAGGGACCGACGTCCTCGCCTTTCACCCGCATCAGGATCGCTTCGTCGTCTCGACGAGGGACCTCGTTCCCCTCGCCGGAGCCACCCTCAGGCTCGCCACGCTGCTACCGCTCGTCGAGACCGCGCTCCAGATCACGCTCGACGCGGAGGTCCGTCTCGGAGACGCGGCCGTCGTCCTCGGGCTCGGACCGGTCGGCATCCTCACGGCGACCCTCCTCGCGCGGTCGGGAGCGACGGTCCTGGGATGCGACCCGCGGCCGTGGCGGAGGGACGCGGCGGCTGGCTTCGGCGTTGAGACTTCCGATCCCGATGAGATCTCCGCGGTCACACGCGAGCTCCGACCGCAGGGAGTTCCCCTCGTCGTGGAGGTCTCGGGCGATCCCGCGGCGTTGTCCTCCGCCCTCGGACTCCTCGGCAACGAGGGCACGGTGCTGGTCGCGTCCTGGTACGGGCGCAAGCCGGTGGGGCTTCCTCTCGGAGCCGAGTTCCACCGTCGCCGCCTGTCCATCAGGAGCTCGCAGGTCTCCACGATCCCCGCTCGCCTCTCGGGGACGTGGACCGTCCCCCGTCGCCGAGCGGTGGCTCTGGAGCTCCTCCGCGAGCTTCCGGTCGAGACGCTCGCGACCCACGAGTTCGCGTTCGACGATGCCGCCGCCGCGTACGAGGCGATCGACCGTGGAGAAGACGGCCTGATGCACGTCGCGCTCGCGTATCCATGAGCTACGCGGTCGGCATCGTCGGTAGGGTTCGGGCGACGCACGTGATGCCCGGCATGCCCCTTCCCGAGGGAGCTCCGCACAGTCACGACTACCGCATCGAGGTCTCCGTCGAGCGGGAGTCTCTCGACGCGGAAGGGATGGTCGTCGACATCGACGTTCTGCGCGGCGCTCTTTCCACCGTCATCGACGCGATGGCCGACGCGGATCTCGGAGACGTTCTCGACACGCAGGAGGCCGTGACGGTCGAGCGTCTCGCTCGATGGGTCCACGCCCGGCTCGCCGACGCACTCGGGTTGCACGCGGCCGAGATGACGGTTCGGGTGTGGGAGGCGCCGGACGCCTTCGGCGCCTACCGCGAGCTTTCCCGATAGCCGTCGACGACGGCCTCGATCACCTCGACGAACCGACCTTCGGAGTCCTGCCAGGTGGGCCAGGCCCTCGCCCGGCGGCTCGCCTCGGAACCCATCTTCGACCGCAGCGACGGCTCGTCCCACAGACGCCGGAGCGACGCTGCGAGCGAGTCGACGTCTCCCGGCTCGACGAGGAGACCGTCGATGCCGTCGCGGACGAGCTCACGGACGCCCGGAATGTCGAACGCCACGACGGGAACGGCACTCGCCATCGCCTCCGCGATCGCGATCGGCCAACCCTCGTAGCGCGAGGCCGAGACCAGAACGCGCGCCGAGGCGTATCGGTCCGCGAGCGCGGCGGGCGGGAGCACACCCGGCAACGACACGGCCGACGGCCCAGCCGATGCTGCGGCCTCGATCCGTCGCCCCTCGGATCGATCCCGCCGAGCGTCTCCGACCAGCGTGAACGTCGCGTGAGCGAGCTCCGCGCGATGGAACGCCTCCAGGGCGTCGGGGATCGCCTTCACGGGAGTCGCGTTCGCGACACAGAGGACCTCTCCCCTCTCGCTGCGGCGATGAGCCCAGGCGCGGTCCCATCCCGGTGGGATGACGGCGACGCGGACATCGCTCCTCTCCGAAACCGCTTGCGCGATGTGGTTGCTCACCGCGATCGCGGCCGACGACCGTCGCAGCACGGCGTCCTCGGCCGGCCGCAAGTCCTCCCCGCCGTCGGCGTCGCTCGGGATCTGATGGAAGAGCGGGACCAACGGAGCTCCGCCATCGGGAGGACCGGAGCGGATCGAGAGGCTGTCCTGGATGACGACGTCGACGTGGGACCCCGGGCGCCCGTCCGCGACGTCGACGTGCCATCCTCTGCTCCGCAGGGCCGCGACCATGACGCCGTCGTAGACGTTCCCTCCGGTGAGGCGCTCGATCCCTCCCGGAACGAGCAGCGTCGCTGCATGCGAACCCATCCCCGCTCTCGTGCCTCAGCTGTCCTCGATGCTGACCGTCATCGAGGAGACTCCTTGCCTGAGCGCTCGCGCCGATGCCCGTGCGCCGCCGTGGAGGCCCGAACGTGGAGGGAGCCTGTCGTCGAGGCCGAACTCCAGATAGAGGTAATGGTTGCCGTCCTCGAACCGTTGGCTCACGTGACTCGAATTCCTCGAGGTCAACGTTCCTCCGGACGGGTGGTAGCCGTAGGGAGTGAGCTTCGCGGTGTACCAGGCGAGAACCTGCCCAGCGATCGGACGCGTGTCGAAGGAATACGTCCGCGTCAGGTCGGACGAATCAAAGAGACCCTGCGGCGACGTGGAGGTGAGCCTCGAGCC
>JBJMLP010000175.1:0-8531 GCA_045805245.1 Actinomycetota bacterium
CGGGGAGTATCCGGTCGAGGCGGCGCAGGCGGCCGCACGCATCGCGGAGGTCGCGGAGGAGCGAGCGGGTGAGTTCCGCCGCGTCGCGGAGACGAGGCGGCATCCGGACGAGGCGGCCGCGGTGGCTCACGCGGCCGCCCAGGTCGCGGCGGGCGATCCGGCGGTGGTGGCGATCGCCTGTTTCACGAGGACGGGGCGCACGGCGGCTCTCCTTTCCTCGGAGCGCCCGGACACACCGGTCTACGCGTTCATCCCGGACGCCGGCATCCGCCGAGGGACGGCCCTCCGCTGGGGCGTGCGCTCTCTGCCGGCGGGAGACCCCGGGGACACCGACACGATGATCGCGCTCATGGAACGTGGGCTCCGAGACGCGGGCCTCGCCGCCGAGGGCGACTCGGTCGTCATGGTCGCTTCCTCACCGGCGGGAAAGGTGCACACGAACATGCTCAAGGTGCACCAGGTCGGCGAGATCGCCGGTTAACGCTTCTTCGCGGAGACCTCCGCGATCGCCTGCTGGAGACGTTTCGTGCGCGTCTCCGGCCGCTTGGCGGCGGCGATCCCGGTCGCGAGCTCCTTCCGGCGGGTGAATGCCAATGCATCCCATTCCTTCGTGAGCCGTTCGGAACGGAGGGCTTTCATGAGGTCGTCCGGCACCGTGACCTCCCGAGCGGCGTGGTCGTTCTCCGCCACGACGTCGAGCGTGTCCCCGGCGGAGACTCCCGCCTCCGACATGACGGCTTTCGTGACGCCGATCATCGTTCTCCCGCCGTAGCGCACGATCGAACCGCGGTACGGCACGCCGTTGAACGTGACGTGCACCGGGATGCGGCCCTTTCCGCCGAGTTTCTCGATGACGTCGTCCGGAACCTCGACCAGGTGACCGCCGCCGCCGGAGGGGCTCTCCCGGAGCGTTGCGCGGAATCGGACTGTAGCCATCGGCAGCAGGCTACGCTCGTGCTCCGCTGACGCCGAGTGCCTATTCCGTTCGCGAGGTGCCTGTCGGAAGTCGCCGTGCGACGAGCGCGAGCGCGATCGCCGCGACGAAGCCGATCGCGAAGGCGCCGGCGATGCCGCCTCGGAGCGACACGAGCCCGGCGTCCGCGAGCGCGACGGACGCTCCCGCGAGTCCCGCGCCGATGGAGATCCCGAGGAAGTCCATCAGCAGCGTCGAGGAGAGATCTCCCGCTTCACGTCCGCGCGTGGCCACCGTCATCGCCGAGAGCGGGATCGTCGGAAACGCGATGCCCATGCCGAGCCCTCCGATCGCCCACCCGATGTACGGGAGCGCGACCGGAAAGCCTTCCACGAGGCCGCCGGAGACGAGGACGGCTGCGATCGCGACGAGCAGCCCGCCGATCGCGACGAGTCGGCGAGCTCCCATCCGCTCGAACCGGCGCGCCTGCCAGAAGGTTCCGGTGCACCACGTGATCGTGGCGCCCGTCACGACGAGGCCCGCCTGACCCACGGAGAGGCCGCGCACCCGCGTGAGCATCAGCGGAACGAACCCGTCGATCGCGGCGAACGCCGTGGAGGTGAGGAAGGCCGCAGCCGCCGTCGCGGGCAGCCCTCGAGCCGCGCGGAGCGTTCCCGGCGGAACGACGTGCAGGAGCGCCGGCACCCCGATCGCGAGGCCGGCGACAACCGCCAGTGCCGTCCAGGCGCTCGGTGCGGTGAGGCCTGCGAGCAGGATCGCGGCGCCGATCGTGAGCTGCAGCGGCCACCGGAACGGAAGGTCGACCCGCTGCTCGGCTTCCGGTCGGATCTCCTTCATCGCAGGCAGGATCATCGCGAGGCAGATGGCGATGACCGGAACGGGGAGCACGAACGCCCACCTCCATCCGATCGTGCTCGCGATCAGCGCGCCGAGCGGAGGACCGATGACGCCGGGAAGGATCCACATCGACGTGAGGAGCGCGAACACGCGCGGCCGGAGCGACTCCGGATACGCCTTCGCGATCGCGGCGACGGAGACGACGTAGAGGGCTCCGCCTCCGCATCCCTGGACGAACCGTCCCGCCACGACGACCGCCATGCTCGGAGCGACGGAGGCGATCACGAGCCCAAGCGCGAACGCGCCGAGCGCGATGCCGAGCACCGGACGCGGACCGAAGCGGTCGGTCGCTCGGCCGCCGAGCGGAACCGTCAGGAGCGTCGCGAGACCGTAGGCGCTGAACGCCCAGCCGTAGAGCTGGAGCCCGCCGAGGTCGCGCTCCACGGCGGGAAGGATCGTGGTGACGATGAGGACCTCGATCCCGACCATCGCCTCCAGCAGCAGGAGGCCGGTGGTCAGGCGTCCGCGACGGCCGCGGAGCACCTCACGCCATGGGGCCGGACGCGGGCCCTCGGGTTCAACCGTCGTCGCCATGGGCAGCCATCGTAGGGGACGCCGTCGCGGCGGCGTGCCGCGGTCCGAGGCAAGCGGTCGGGGACTACGCTGCCCGGCGAACCTCGTCGTACCGGAAGCACGACACGACGTGGTCGTTCACGAGCCCGCACGCCTGCATGAACGCGTAGCAGACGGTGGGACCGACGAAGCGGAACCCGCGGCGCTTGAGCTCCTTGGACATCGCGTCGGACTCCGGCGTCTCCGCGGGGATGTCGCTGATCCGTTCGCGCCGGCCGTCGACCGGCGTGTCGTCCACGAACGACCACAGCAGCGTTCCGAGAGACGATTCGCTCCGAAGCGCGATCACCGCTCGCGCGTTCTCCACCGCGGAGCGCACCTTGAGTCGGTTCCGCACGATCGACGCGTCATCCAGCAGTCGCTCGACGTCGTCGTCGGAGAACCCGGCCACAACGTCGGGATCGAACCCGGCGAAGGCGCGGCGATACCCCTCCCGCTTTCGCAGGATCGTCGACCAGGACAGCCCGGCCTGCGCCCCCTCGAGCGTGAGCATCTCGAACAGCCGTCGTTCGTCGCGGACCGGCACCCCCCATTCCTCGTCGTGATACGCGAGGTACAGCGGGTCTTCGGCCGGGGCCCACTCGCAGCGGACGGGAGCGTTCACGGGGGAGGCGGCATGGTGTCGGAGACGACGCCCATGCCCCACCGATACAGCGGAGGTGTCAGCACCCGGAACACCTGCAACGCCGAGGCCCATCTCGGGATGGAGATCTCGGGCGCGATGCCCTTCTCCACCACACGGACGACCGTTCTGGCGATGCGGTCGGGCTTCAACACGAGCGGTCCGCGACGCCCCGCCGCGGGAAATCCCTCCGTCGGCACGTATCCGGGATTGACGGCCGTCACCAGAACGCCGGCGCGACGCAGTTCGACGGAGAGGGCCTCGGAGAACGCGACGACGCCGTGCTTCGTCGCGCCGTAGACGCTCGCGCCCGGCGTCGCGAACCTCCCCGCGAGCGACGCGATGTTGACGATGTGTCCGCGTCGTTCCCGCAGCATCATCGGGAGGAAGACGGAGGTGCCCTCCATCACGCCGAGGAGGTTCACGCGCACGACGCGCTCGATCGCATCGAGCGAGAGGTCCTCGAACGGTCCGCCGCCGGGGATGCCGGCGTTGTTCACGAGAACGTCGATGCGGCCGAACGCGCTCTCCACGGTGCTGCGGAGATGCTCGAGGTCCCGGCGCTCCGTGACGTCGCAGGCGACGGGCACCGCGCGGCCGCCGTTCACCGCGATCCGACGGGCGAGCTCTTGGAGCCGCTCCAGGCGCCGCGCCGCGAGTACGACCGAAGCGCCTCGTTCCGCGAGCGCGACCGCGGTGCGTTCTCCGAGGCCCGAGGAGGCGCCAGTGACGACCGCGACCGCCTCCTTCAGCTCCAACGTCTGCTCCGACGCCTGCTGCGCGAGGGCGCTCCTACACTGGAAGCATGGACGTCTCCGCTGCGCACGCGGCCAGCCTGCCAGAAACCGACGACCGCTGGCGGCCGGCGCCGCACGCTCGCGACGAGCTGCTGGCCGCCACGGTGAGAGGAGGGATGGCGGGCGTGGTCAGCCATCCGCTCGACAACGTCCTCCGTCACATCGACCGGATGTGCGAGGGCGATCCGGGCTTCCAGTTCGGCCTCGCGGGCCTGACGTCCTTCACGCCTGCGGAGGTGCTCGCGCTCGTCTCCGACGCCTCCGGCTTCACCCCCGCGGAGGGAGCGACGGAGGGCGCGTTCCGCGTCGAGGCCGAACGGATCCTCGACGCCTGCGGAGCCGCCGGTGACCGCCTCGCGGAGGCGTGCCGGCGCGGCGAGCGGATGATCTTCGCCACCGGCCATCCGGTGGGCCTGATCCTCCTGTACTCCGAGCTCGCCGCGGAGCTCGAGCGCCGCGGCGTCGAGGTCATCCGCCCGCTGGACGGCGTTCCGTGGAGCGAGGACGGGGAACGGCGCACGATCGAGTACCTCGGGGGCGTGGCCATGCTGACCGACGGCGAGCGCCCGATGCACACCCACAGCGGAGCGCCGATGCTTCGCATGATCCTCGAGGCGAAGCCCGATCTGGTGCTCGCCGATCACGGGTTCGCGGGAACCGCGATCGACCGGGGCATCGAGACGATCTCGGTCGCCGACGTGAACGACCCGGCCCTCCTCGTCGCGAAGGAGCAGGGAAGGACCGAGACGGTGATCGTGATGGACGACAACGTCCGGCCCGAGGCCTACTGGCCCTGTTTCCAGGAGATCGTCGCGCGCCTGCCGTAGCCGACCCGAGCGTCGACTCCGAGCGCCAGGCCATCGCTCCGAAGTAGAATCCGCGCCGACAAACGCAAACGCTCCAGATTCGTCCAACGAGGCACGGCTCAAGACGGTACAGAGGGAAATCCGCAGGTTGCGCGATTCGACGGTCCGACATCGGCTGAAGGAACGGGGAACGCTCCCCGGTTAGACCGCGCCTCTCTTCCGGCACGAGCCGGCGCCTCCGAGGACCCGTCATCGGGAGGCACGGGTGAACGAGCACGAGGCGCTGGTCGAGCGCGTGTCGAGCTCCGCGGAGACCGTGATGCTGATCGGCGGTCTCGACTCCGGAAAGAGCACGCTCGCCCGCGCGCTGCTCGGAGCGGCGCTCGGCGCCGGGAGGCGCTCGGCCTACCTCGACGCCGACCTCGGTCAGAAGTGTGTCGGGCCTCCCGGAACGATCGGGCTCAAGATGCTCGTGAGCCCCGAGGACCTCGGAGCGGACCGGCTGATGCGCGCGGACGCCCTCTCGTTCGTGGGGGCGACCTCGCCGCAGGGCCACCTCCTGCCGGTGGTCACCGGAACCGCGACGCTCCTCGGTCGGGCGCGGGAGAACGGTGCGGAGCTCGTGGTCGTCGACACGAGCGGCTTCGTCTCCGGGATCTACGGCCAGCTCCTGAAGTACCACAAGGTGGAGATGGTCCGCCCCGACGTCGTCGTCGGCCTCCAGCGCGGGGAGGAGCTCTCGCCGCTGCTCGGCGTGATCCAGCGCTTCTTCCCGAGCGAGGTCGATGCCCTCGGCGTCCATCCCGACGTCCGCCCCTCCTCGGTGGAGAAACGCGCCGAGAGCCGCGAGCTCGCGATGCGTGCCTACTTCTCCGCGGAGCTGCATCGCTGGCGCGTGAAGCCGACGGTCTTCATGCCCGCGCTTCCTCCGCTCTTCGAGCTCGCCCAGCTCGACCGCCTGCTCGTGGGTCTCTCGGACGGGAAGGGCACCTATCTCGGGATCGGCTTCCTCGAGTACGGTGAGGACGAGGTCCTGCGGCTGGTCTCGCCGGTGGCAGACGGGCCGAAGGCCCTTAGACTTGGGTCGGTCCGCCTGGAGGAGAACTTCCGCGCGAAGCGCGTGGACCTTCGGAACCTGTTCGGCACGGAGTAAGAACGAGCGTAGAAGGGATCCACGTGCCTTCGCTGATCAAGAAGCGCCGCAAGAAGATGCGGAAGAAGAAGCACAAGAAGCTGCTCAAGAAGACCCGCTGGCAGCGCCGGCAGCAGGGCCGCTAGCCTCCCCCGCGTCTCTCGTGGCGCGAACGTCCTCGCTGCGCCGCGGAGCGACGGTCGCGATCGCGGCGCTCCTCCTCGTCGGGGTCGGATGCCGCTCGGGAACGACCGATGCTCCGCCTGCCGGCTCGCATCCGGTTGTGTTCCATGCTCCCGACGGCATCCGGCTCGAGGGACGCGTGTTCGGGTCGGGAGACATCGGGGTCGTCCTCTCCCATATGTTCCCCGCCGACCAGCGCTCCTGGTGGCCGTTCGCGGCAACGCTCGCCGACGACGGCTACCTCGTGCTGACGTTCGACTTCCGCGGCTACTGCCCGGGCGGCAACGCGGGATGCTCGGGCGGCTCGAAGGACATCCCGAAGATCTCCGAGGACGTCGCCGCGGCGGCGAGCTATCTGCGGAACGCCGGCGCCAAGCGGATCATGCTGATCGGGGCGAGCATGGGCGGCACCGCGTCCCTCCTCGCCGCGGCCCAGCCGGAGGTGGCCCCGAGCGCGATCGTGACCCTCTCCGCGCCGCTCTCGTTCGAAGGGCTCACGATCGATCCGACGACGCTCCAGAACGTGGAGGCGCCGAAGCTCTTCATCGCCGGGAACGGAGACACGACCGCGGCCCAGGCGGCACAACAGCTCTACGACCAGGCGTTAGGCTCCCGCCGGATCGAGATTGTCCCGACCGACGACCACGGGACGGATCTGCTGACCGGCACGCGGGGCGAAGAGGTGCAGAAGCTGATCACGACCTATCTCGCGCAGTTCCGGGACCAAGGATGATCGGCGAACGATGACCGAGCGGCCCATCGTGTTCCTCACCGATTACGGCCTCGACGACGAGTTCGTGGGCGTCTGCCACGGCGTGATCGCGCGGCTCGCGCGGGACGTGAACGTGATCGACCTGACGCACTCGATCGGACGCCAGGATGTGGCCTCGGGCGCACTCGCACTGAGCCGCGCCGTTCCCTACATGCCCGAGGACGCCGTCTACCTCGCGGTGGTCGATCCCGGCGTGGGCGGCGAGCGCCTGCCGCTGGTCCTCGAGACGGCCTCCGGCGCGTTCATGGTCGGGCCCGACAACGGGCTGCTCTCGATCGCCTGGAAGCGCCTCGGCGGCGTCAAGGAGGCCCGCGTGATCGAGTCGCGGGACGTGATCCTCGAGCCGTTATCGAGGACGTTCCACGGACGCGACGTCTTCGCTCCGGCGGCAGCGCATCTCGCGAGCGGGAAACCGATCGGCGATCTGGGTCCGAACACCCCCGCCGAGCGGCTCGCCCGGATCTCCTTCCCGGCGGCGCGTGTTCGCCGAGGACGCATCGACTGCGTCGTCACCTGGGTGGACGGGTTCGGAAACGTGCAGCTCAACGTCCGGCCGTCGATGCTCCAGGAGGCGGGGCTCGGCAGAGGCTTCCGGGTCGGCGACGTCCTGTTCCCGACGGTCGCCACGTTCGACGCCGCTCCGGAGGGCCAGAGCGTCGCGGTGGAGGACTCCTCCGGCTTCGTCGCCGTTGCCGTGAACCGCGGGAGCGCGGCCGAGCTCCTCAGCCTCCATGAGGGCGATCCGGTCGTTCTCAGCTAGGCGCTCCGATTTCCTCTCTTCGACGCCGCTCGATAGGGTGGTCGCTCGCGGCCTCCTTCAGCGATCCCGAGAGTGATCCACATCCCGAGGAGTGATCCGAGGCCGCCGTGGGCGCGAAGCAACCACAGATCGACGGATCGAAGGGGGAGGTGGTTCGCTCCATCCGCGACGGACATCGCGGCCCCGCTCCATCGCAGCATCGAGCACCGTTATCCGAGAAGGGAGGCAACCTTGCCGCATACCGGCAGGCGCATCCGCAATCGCACGCTGGCGACCGCCGCGGCGGCCTCGCTGGTGGCCGGGATCTTCGCAGGGCTCGCTCCGACGGCGAGCCTCGCATCCAGCCACCGTGAAGCGCCGCTCACATCGGCGGAGCCACAGATCGACAGCACGGACCTGTACGCGTTCGTGAGCCCCGACAAGAAGAAGACGGTCACGTTGATCAGCAACTGGATCCCGTTCGAGTCGCCGGCCGGCGGCCCGAACTTCTTCCCGTGGGCCGAGAACGTGAACTACGACATCAACATCGACAACGACGGTGACGCGAAGGCCGACATCACGTACCGGTGGACGTTCACGAACCACGGGAACGAGAACACCTTCCTGTACAACAACGGCCAGGTGACGTCGCTCAAGGATCCGAACCTGACCTTCTATCAGACCTACGACCTCAAGGAGTACCGGGGCGGGGGTCACGTCAAGACGCTCGTCAACAACGGCATCGCGGTGCCCAGCAACGTCGGCAAGGGTTCGATGCCGAACTACAACGACAAGCTCTTCGACGCCGGTGTCTACAGCACCGGCGAAGGACAGGACTGGGTCGGTCAGGCCGACGACCCGTTCTTCCTGGATCTTCGTGTGTTCGACCTGGCGTACGGAGGTAACTTCAGCGAGGTCGGGCACGACACTCTGACGGGGTACAACGTCAACACCGTTGTGTTGCGCGTCCCGCAGAGCGACGTCGCGTTGAAGGGCAACGTGACGCGCAACCCGGTGATCGGCGTATGGAGCACGACCGAGCGGGCCAGCACCCTTGCGGCAGCGAGTTCGCCGAC
>JBJMLP010000176.1:0-6524 GCA_045805245.1 Actinomycetota bacterium
GATCCTCGTGTTCGCGTACTCCCGTGGAGGAGCGACCGCCGCCGGGCTCGTCGCGCTGATCCAGCTCCTGCCCGCTGCCGTAGTCGCGCCGGTCGCCTCGTACGCGGCCGACCGGTTGCCCAAAGACCGCGTGCTGCTCGCGGACTATCTCCTGCAGGCCGTCGCGCTGGGCGCGGTCGCGGCGGCGATGTATGCGAACGCGTCCGTTCCGATCATCTACGCGCTCGCGGCCGTGGCCGCCTGCAGCGTCACGTTCACTCGGCCGGTGCAGTCCTCGCTCCTCCCGGCCATCACCCGCACCCCGGAGGACCTCACGGCTGCGAACGTCGCCTCAGGCATCATCGAGAGCGTCGGCATCCTGCTCGGTCCGTTCATCGCCGGCATCCTGCTCGCGGTCTCAGAACCGGCAACCGTGTTCGCCGTGATGGCGGGCGTCTGCCTGCTGGGCGGCGCGACCGTTGCCGGTATCCGCATGGAGGGCGATCTCGCACGGCCCAAGACCGAGGCCGCCGAGGAGCACATCCTCCGCGAGATGTCGGCAGGGTTCCGCATCCTGGGACACGACCGGGATCAGCTGCTGCTCGTCGCGATCACGTCTGCGGAGGACATCGTGATCGGCGCGCTCGACGTGCTCCTGGTCGCAACCGCGATCTCCCTGTTGAGGTCGGGGGCGGGCGGCGCCGGCTTCCTGAGTGCCGCCTTCGGCGCTGGAGCGGTCCTCGGCGCCGCGGCGACCGTGATGCTCGTCGGCCGGCGGAGGCTCACGCCGCCGCTCGCGACCGGCGCGGCGATCCTCGGCGCTCCCTTGATCGTCGTCGGCGTCACGGCGAGCGTGGTCTCGGCCCCGATCCTCCTCGGCCTCGGCGGAGCGGGACGCAGCCTGAGCGATGTCTCCGCACGGACGCTGCTCCAGCGCATCGCGCCGGAGGACGCCCTCGCACGTGTCTTCGGCGTCCTCGAGGGACTCGGGATGCTCGCGCTCGCGCTCGGAGCGGTGAGCGCCGCCGCGCTCGTCGGGGCGTTCGGGATCCGCACCGCCTTGATGCTCACCGGCGCGTTCGTGCCGGCCATCATCCTGCTCTCGCTTCCTCGGCTCCTGTCGATCGATCGCAACGCGCGCGCCCCCGACCCCGAGACGCTCGAGATCCTGCGGCACCTCCCGATCTTCGCGCCGCTCGCGGCGCCCGCCATCGAGCGAGTCGTCGTGAACCTTTCCGCCGTCAAGGCCACGGCCGGCGACGTCGTGATCCGGGAGGGCGAGCACGGCGACCGCTTCTACGTGATCCGGGAAGGAGCGGCCGACGTTTCCGCGAACGGCAGGACGGTGGGTCACCTCTCGACCGGAGAGTCCTTCGGCGAGATCGCGCTGCTCCGCGACGTTCCGCGGACCGCGACCGTCGTCGCCGCGACCGACATGGATCTCCTCACGCTCGAGCGCGCGCCGTTCCTCGAGGCCGTCACGGGACATCCGCAGAGCGTCGCAGCGGCCGACGAAGTCGTGCGCGCCCGCACGAACGACTAGCGAGCCAGTCGCTCGACCTCTCGCCGCTGATCCGCATCGAACCACGGCGGCGAACCGGCGCGGAGGTTCGCCCGCGCGTGCTCCGGGTTCGACGTCGCGGGGATCGCGACCGTGATCCGGGGATCGGAGAGACACCACTTGAGGAGTGCCTCCGCCCAGGTCGCGACGCCGAGGTGAGAGACGTCCGGTGACCGCCGCATGAGCGATCCCGAACCGAGCGGCCGCATCGCGAGGACGCCGAGGCCGAGCTCCTCCGCGAGCGGGAGGATTCGTTCCTCGCACTCGCGCTCGAACGGATTGTACGGCACCTGCACGCAGGAGATCCTCCCCGAGCGCATCACGCGCTCGAGCCCGCCGAACGCTCCCGCGTCGTAATGCGTGGCGCCGAGGAGGCCGATCCGGCCGGCGTCGTGTTCCCGCTCCATCCAGTCGAGATGCTCCGATGTCGCCACGAGATTGTGGACCTGCTCGAGGTCGACCCGCCCGCCGTAGAAGCCGAGCTGGCGCTCGAACTGAACGCGCCCCTCCTCGACCGACGGCGTCCAGATCTTCGTCGCGACCACGGCTTCGGAGCGACGCTCACCGAGCGCGCGCCCGAGCACCGCCTCCGAGCGCCCGTACATCGGCGACGAGTCGAACAGGCGGCCGTCGCCGGCGAGGATCGTCTCCACGACGGCTTTCGCGCGCGACTCGCCCGCGGACCCGACATCGAAGACCTGCCAGGTGCCGAGGCCAACGACGGGAACCTCCGGTCCGTCCGTACTGAGCGCTCGGAGTTCCATGTCGGAAACATCTCTACCCCGTTCGGAGCAAAGGCGCTCCGCTCAGGCGGAAGGCACCGGCTGCCACGCGGGGTCGTGGCCCTTGACGAGCAACGTGGCCGGTCCCGCGCAGTCGCAGGTCTGCAGGACGTAGATCTTCGCGCTCGGCAGGTTCGCGTCGTAGCCGTCGAACGCCACCATCGTGCCGTCCGGTGAGTAGGACGGATCCGTGTTCACCGTGCAGCTTCCGTCCGTCGAACACTCGTGTGCCTGGCTCGCCCAGAACCCGTAGCCGTCCGCGTTGCCGTCGTACAACCCCGCGCTCTGTCCTCCCGTGTAGGTGGCGGAGAAGGCGACCTGCGTCGCGTCCGGAGCCCAGTCGGGCGCGCTCGCCGACTCATCCCCGTCGTCGAGCGTGATGTACTGCTGTTGATGCGTTCCGTCGGGGCGCATCGTCCACACGGTCTGCTTCGCGTCGTTCGGGCAGCACCGGACGAAAGCGATCGAGTTCGACGTCGACCACGTCGGGTCCGCGTCGCGAACACCGTTCGGGCTGATGTTGACCTGGTTCTCTCCGTCGGCGCTCATGCGCCAGATCCCACCTGAGCTCACGAAGACGATGCGCACACCGTTCGGTCCCCACGCCGGCGCGGTCTGGTTCCGCGAGCTCGTGGAAACGTTCACGGGTGCGCCCCCGTGTGCGACGTCCATCACGTAGATCTGGTGGACGCCGTGCGGGCAGCATCGCACGAAGGCGAGCCGGGTCCCGTCCGGAGACCACGCGGGTTGGGAGTCCGATGAAGTGCCGAACGTGAGCTGCTGCTCGCCCGTTCCGTCCGCGTTGATCGCGAAGATGTGGCCGCTCCCGTGACGGTTCCTCGCGAACGCGATCACGCCGTTCGCGCCGGGGAACGCCGCGTTCGCGTTCCCGGCGAGCATCGGACCGATGAGCATCGCGAACATCGAGATCGCGATCGCCGTCGCCGTACGCCGTCCGTGCATCTCTCCTCCTTGCGTCGAGGACCTGCGACGACGATAGGAAGGCGGGGTTCGGCTTCCAAGGTGGGCAGTTCTCATCTTCGACCGGGTCGTCCCATGAAAGCGCTGGGTACGTCGAGCCCCCGAGCCGGGTGGAAGGAGAACCCGTTCGAGGCGAACGTGCTCAGCCAGGACCGCGCGGTCGGCGAGTGGGCCGGATCGAAGCTCCGCTCAGCGACGTTCGCAGTTCCTTCGGTTCCCCTCGACGTGCGAGCACACGTCCCTGCCCCCGCCGCCGTTGGCGTGGTCGTTGCCGGGGCCACCATCGAGACGGTCGTTCCCGAGGTTTCCGAACAGCCGGTCGTTTCCGCCTCCGGATTGCAGGCGGTCATCCCCGCGCGCTCCCACGAGACGATCATTTCCTCCGCGGCCACGGAGGAGGTCGCCTGCACCCGCACCGGAGAACGTGTCGGCGCCACGAGTGCCGACGAGGGTGTCTCCCGCGTGGCCGGAGCCCGTCACGCGCTCGATGCGGGTCAAGGAGTCAACGCCCCAGCCGGTCGCTCTGCCTCGCTTCAGGTCGAGGTGGATCGAACCGGGCGAGTCCACGAAGCTCGCGGAGTCGTGGCCTCCGCCGCCGTCGAGGTGGTCGGACCCTTCGCTCGCGACCAGGTGATCCTCGCCGAGGCCGCCCGCCTGACGATCGTTCCCGGCGGCGCCGATCAGCCAGTCGTCGCCACGGCCGCCGGAGAGCCGGTCGGCGTCTGCCTGTCCGTCGAGAACGTCGCTTCCGGCTCCGCCGGAGACGACATCGGCGCCCAAGCCCGCGCAAACGACGTCGTCTCCTCCTCCGCCCCAGATCCGATCGGCTCCGCCGAATGCAACGATGACGTCACGCCTGGGTTTCCCGTGCAGTTCGTCGTGACCGCCGGTCCCGATGATGGTCGCGCGGTGACCGTGGCAGGACGGCGCGGCCTGGGCGACGGGTGCGGCGAAGATCGGTGCGCCGATGACGGCGAGAGCAACGACAGAACGGCGTACACACGTCGGCAGCATCCGAGTCCCCTCTCCTCCAGCTGCTCCGAATCGCCTACGGCGACGCGGCTATTCAACCCCTTCTCCGGCACCGATGCGACATCGCCCGGAAATGACGGGATTTTCACTCGAGGGTGTGACTCGCGCGGACCTGCCCCGGTTCCGTCGGTCGTCGATCTCTTAGCTTTCCGTGGCGGCGCTTTGCTCTGGAGGAGATCCAACGGCATCGTCCGATGCCGGGCGCGCGGGACTCTCGGCAGGGAGCGCGGGGAGCGTCACCCGGAAGGTCGCTCCGC
Organism: Actinomycetota bacterium; assembly: GCA_045805245.1. GTDB lineage: Bacteria > Actinomycetota > UBA4738 > UBA4738 > JBJMLN01 > JBJMLN01. The sequence continues at coordinate 4,593 of JBJMLP010000176.1, forward strand.
CTCCGTCGGTCTCCGCGATCGCGATCTCGCCGCCGAGCGCCTCCAGGATCGCGGACACGATCGAGAGGCCGAGACCCGCGCCGCTCTTCCGGCGCGTCCGCGCCGGGTCGGCCCGATAGAAGGGCTCGAACACGTGGACGCGCTGCTCCTCCGAGAGGCCTGGGCCGTGGTCGGCGACCTCGAGGATCGCCGAGCCTTCCTCGGCCCGGACCCGAACGTCGACGGGGCCGTCGGTGTACTCCAGCGCGTTGGAGAGGAGGTTCGCGACGACCTCGCGCAGACGCGCCTCATCGCCGGAGACGTCGAGCCTATCCGGAGCGTCGAAGGAGATCTGGCGGCCGACGTTCACCGTTCGGGCGTCGGCGACGGCGTCGGCCGCGATGGCCGCAAGGTCCACCCGAACGAGCTCCACCGGACGTCCCTGGTCGAGGCGCGCGAGGAGCAGGAGGTCGTCGACCATGATGCCCATGCGTGCGGCCTCCTCCTCGATCCGCCGCATCGAGGTCGCGAGATCCTCCGGCCGCGCTCCGGCGCCGCGACGGAACAGCTCCGCGTAGCCTCGGATCGACGTCAGCGGCGTTCGCAGCTCGTGGGAGGCGTCGGCGAGGAAGCGCCGCAGCCTGCTTTCCGACGCGCGCCGCTCGTCGAAGGCATGCTCGATCTGCGCGAGCATCGCGTTGAGCGAGATCCCGAGGCGACCGACCTCCGTGCGCGGGTCCACCACGTCGACGCGCCGGGAGAGATCTCCGGCCGCGATCGCCCCCGCGGTCTCTTCGATCCGCCCGAGCGGGCGGAGCTCTCTCCGCACGGTCCAGAGCGACAGCGCGGCGAGCCCCAGGAGCACTCCGGCCGCGACGATCGCCTCGATCGTGAGCAACCGATTCAGGACGTCGCCCACGTCGGAGAGCGGGATCCCGACGACCAACACGGCGCCGTTCGAGAACGATTGCGCGAGGACGCGGTAGTGAAAGGAGGGATCGCCGCCGGCTCCGGTGGTGAACACGCGGCCCGTGGGTGTCGCTTCGATAGGCGTCGGCAGGGCGGGCGCAGGCGCGTGGCTCTGGCCCTGGGCGAAGAGCCACACCGGCTGTGCGATGAGCTGCGCGCCCCGGAGTGCCTCCCCCATCGTTCCCGGCGGTAGCAGCTGGTCGGTACTCCCTTCGGTTGGTCCACCCGGCGGCGGCATCCCACCCTCCTGGAGCGCGTGCACGACCGGGCCGCGCGCCGCGTAGAGCTGCGCGTCCACGCGGTCGAGAAGGAAGGAGCGCAGCAACACGTACGTCACGACGCCCGCGATCAGCAGACCCACGAGGACGAAGCCCGAGATCGCGAGCAGGAGGCGGAGCCGCATCGACATCGGATCAATCCTCCGGGGCGCGGAGGGAGTAGCCGACGCCGCGGACGGTGTGGATCAGCGGCTGACCGAGGCCGTCCAGCTTGCGACGGAGGTAGCTGATGTAGGTCTCCACCACGTTTCCGTCTCCGCCGAAGTCGTAGTTCCATACGTGGTCGAGGATCTGGGCCTTCGAGACGACCTTGCCGGCGTTCATCAAGAGGTAGCGAAGGAGCTTGTACTCCGTCGCGGTGAGCTCCACCCGCGTGCCGGCGCGACGGACCTCGTGGGCGTCGTCGTTCATCTCCAGGTCCTCGAACGACAGGTGCGTCGTCTCCTCGAGATCTCCTGCTCGGCGGAGGATCGCTCGGACCCGGGCGACGAGCTCCTCGAGGCTGAACGGCTTGGTCAGGTAGTCGTCGCCGCCGAGCGTGAGACCGCGCACCTTGTCCTCCGTCGTGTCGCGCGCGGTGAGGAACAGGATCGGGACCTTCTCTCCGCGGCTCGTGAGGCGCTTGGCGATCTCGAAGCCATCGAGGTCGGGCAACATCACGTCGAGGATCAAGAGATGCGGGCGGCGTTCGGTCACGGTGCGAAGC
>JBJMLP010000177.1:0-4365 GCA_045805245.1 Actinomycetota bacterium
AAGCCGGGGCCGCGTGGCTCGGCGTCGCGCTGGTCGAGGAGGGGGTGGAGCTCCGGGAGGCCGGCATCGACGCGCGCATCCTCGTCCTCTCGGAGTTCCCGCCCGGTTCGGAGGCGGCCGCTCTCGCCGCCGAGCTCACGCCGACGCTCTACACGGAGGCCGCGATCGACCGGCTCGCGTCCGTGGCGCGTTCCCGCGATCTCGGGGTGCATCTGAAGGTGGACACGGGCATGCACCGGGTCGGGGTGTATCCGCCCGAGGCGGCGGGCGACCTCGCGAAGCGGGTCGACGCGGTGGGCCTGCGGCTCGAGGGCCTGTGGACGCACCTCGCGAAGGCGGAGGACGACGCGGCCACGACCGACCAGCTCGAACGGTTCCAGCGGGCGCTCGAGTCCGTGGAGGCGAGCGGCGGCGCCCCGGAGATGCTCCACGCCGCGAACAGCGCGGGCTCGATCCGGCGCGCCGACGCTCACTTCGATCTCGTCCGTGTCGGCATCGAGACCTACGGGCTGGCGCCCGCGCCGGGCGTCTCGACTCGCGGTCTCACGCCGGCGATGACGGTGCGCTCCGAGGTGTCGTTCGCGAAGCGTCTTCCGGCGGGTGAGCGCGTCTCCTACGGCCTCTCCTACGAGCTCGCGGACGCGGCGACGATCGCGACAGTTCCGATCGGCTATGCGGACGGTTACCGCCGCGCGCTCTCCTCCGTCGCCGACGCCCTGGTGCACGGCCGCCGCCGGCGCGTTGCCGGAGCCGTGACGATGGATCAACTCATGCTCGACTGCGGCGACGATCAGGTCGAGGCGGGAGACGAGGTCGTGCTGATCGGAGAGCAGAACGGGGAGCGCATCACCGCCGACGAGCTCGGCGAGATCGCCGGAACGATCGGATACGAGATCGTGAGCGTGATCGGGCGCCGCGTTCCGCGGGAGTATCTCGGAGCGTGATCACGCGCGTTCCCGGCATCCGCGTCGGCCACGCGACCGACGCGGAGAGCGCCACCGGTTGCACGGTCGTCCTCCCGCCCGCGGGCACGGTCGGCTCCGGAGCGCTGAACGGCGGCGCGCCGGCGACGCGGGAGACCGACGTGCTGCGCCCGGGGATGCTCGTTCAGGAGGTGCATGCCGTTCTGCTCACCGGCGGGAGCGCGTTCGGCCTCGCCGCCGCGGACGGCGTGATGCGGTTCCTCCGGGAGCGGAACGTCGGCTTCGAGACGGGTGTCGTCCGGGTGCCGATCGTTCCGACCGCGGCGATCTTCGATCTGTGGCTCGGCGCGCCGGCGCATCCGGGCGCCGACGAGGGAGAGGCCGCGTGCCTCGCCGCCGCGGACGGGAACGTCGAGGAAGGCTCGGTCGGCGCCGGCACCGGTGCCACCGTCGCCAAGGAGAACGGGCCGCAGCACGCCGTCAAGGCGGGCGTCGGGTCGGCGGCCGTCGAACGGGAGGGCCTCGTCGTCGGCGCGCTCATCGTGAACAACGCGGTCGGAGAGGTCCTCGACTCCGACGGGAACGTGCTCGCCGCCGCCCTCGAGGAGCCGAACGAGCGCTTCGGGGACGCGCCCCAGGGCCCGCTTCCGGGAACGAACACCGTCATCGGCGTCGTCGCGACGAACGCCAAGCTCTCCAAGGAGCGCGCCCAGCTCCTCGCGATCGCGGCGCACGAGGGGACCTCCGCGGCGGTGCGGCCCGCGCATACAATGTGGGACGGCGACACGATCTTCTCCCTCGCCACCGGCGAGGTCGATGCGCCCCAGCCGACCGTGGAGGAGCTCGCCGTGAACGCCGTCGCCGAAGCCATCCGGAGATCCGTCCGCCTCGCCACGCCCCTCGCCGGCGTTCCGACCGCGCGCCTCGCGGGAGAGGAAGGGCCGCGATGACGCTCGGGGGAGGGCCTTCCACCAGATCGCTCGCCGACGCGGCCCTCGAGGCCTCCGTCTGCGTCGCGTGCCGTCTCGCGCAGGGCCGCAATCAGGTCGTCTACGGCGTCGGCCACCCGGACGCCGATCTCATGTTCATCGGCGAGGGCCCGGGCTATCACGAGGACAAGCAGGGGGAGCCGTTCGTCGGCGCCGCCGGGCAGCTCCTTAACCGCATGCGGGCTGAGATCGGCACGCGCCGCGAGGACGTCTACATCGCGAACGTCGTGAAATGCCGCCCTCCCGGGAACCGCGATCCGCTCCCCGACGAGATCGAGACGTGCAGCCCGTGGCTCGCCGAGCAGGTGCAGCTGATCGACCCGCACATCGTCGTGACGCTCGGGAACTTCGCGACGCGCTACGTCCTGGAGCGGCCGGCGTCGATCAGCCGCGTCCGAGGGCAGCGGTTCAACTGGCGCGGGCGGACCGTCATCCCGACGTTCCATCCGGCGGCGGTCCTCCACGGCGGCGGAGAGGCCTCGAGCCAGATGCAGGCGCTCCGTGCGGACTTCCAGACGATCAAGGAGGCGCTCGCGGATCGGCCGAGGGTTCCCGAGGAGCAGCTCGGGCTCTTCTGATGCGCTCCGATCTCCTTCCCCGGAACTGATGCGAGCGGACCTCCGCGCCCCGACCTCGGACGACACCCGCGCGATCGGACGCGCGCTCGCTCCGTTGTTCCGGGCCGGGGATGTCGTCGCCCTCGGCGGGGAGCTCGGCGCCGGAAAGACGACCCTCGTGCAGGGCGCGGCCGCGGCGCTCGGCGTCTCGGAGCCCGTCCTGTCGCCGACGTTCACGCTCGTCCGCGAGTACCGCGGCTCGCTTCCGATCTATCACCTCGACGTGTACCGGCTGAAGCGGCTCCAGGACGTTCTCGACCTCGGCTTCGAGGAGATGACCGACGCTGGCGGCGTCACCTTCGTGGAGTGGGGACACGCGATCGACGCGCTCCTGCCCGAAAGTCACCTCGAGATCACCCTCCGGACCGAAGACGAGACCGAGGAGCGCTGGATCACGGTGGACGGCGAGGGTCCGTCCTGGACGGAGCGCTGGGAGCGCGTCGAGTCGGTCCTCGAACCGTGGGCGGAGGAGGTTCCGTGATCGTCCTCGGCATCGAGACCGCGACGCCGCAGACCTCCGTCGCGCTCGGAACCGAGACGGAGATCCTGGGCGCCGTCTCCGTCTCCGCCGGCCGCGGACATCAGGAGGTGCTCGCGCCCGCGATCGAGCGGCTCGTGGAGTGGACCGGCGTGGAGCTCTCCACGATCGGCGGCGTCGCCGTGGGCACCGGTCCCGGCCTCTTCACCGGCCTTCGCGTCGGCGTGGAGACCGCGAAGACCCTCTCCCAGGTGCTGATGGTTCCGATCCTCGGGCTTCCGTCGCTGGACGCGCTCGCCTTCGGCGTCCGCCATGCGCGCCGGCAGATCGCCGCCGTGATCGACGCGCGCCGGAAAGAGGTCTTCTACGCGATCTACCGCCCCGTCCCCGGAGGGGTGACCCGCGGGAGCGACTATCAGGTGGCCTCTCCCGAGCACCTGGCGGCCGATCTCCAGGCACGGGGGGAGGAGGTGCTGCTCGTGGGCAACGGTGCCATCCTGTACCGCAAGCGCCTGGAGGAGCTGGGCAAGGGTGTGGACTTCGCCTCGCCCACGTTCGGCTCTCCGCACGCCTCGGCCCTCGTCGAGCTGTCGGTCCCGAGGTTCATGCGGGAGGACTTCGAGCGACCGTACGATGTGGTTCCCCTCTACCTGAGGAAATCGGATGCGGAGATCGCTTGGGATCAGCGAGCCTGAGGCCTCGAGGCTCGAGATCGCCCGGATGCGCCGGCGTCACCTCCGTGGCGTCATGGCGATCGAGCGGCAGGTCTATCCGCGGCCGTGGAGCCCGAACCTGTTCATCTCCGAGATGTCTGAGCTCAGCAACCGCGCCTACCTCGTGGCACGCCTGGACCGGGAGGTCGTCGGGTACGGCGGCCTGATCTGCTACGGCGACGAGGCCCACGTCACGACGATCGCGGTCGATCCCGAACACCACCGGGGCGGCATCGGCACCCGCCTGATGCACGATCTCGTCTCCGCGGCGATCGAGATGGGAGCGGGCGCGGTCTCCCTCGAGGTGCGCGTCTCGAACTGGGGAGCCCAGCGCCTGTACGGCCGCTACGGTTTCCGGCCGGTGGGCATCCGCAAGAACTACTACCAGGAGATCGGCGAGGACGCGCTGATCATGTGGGTCGACGACGTGAAGTCGCCGGCGTACGCCGCGCGCCTGGAGCAGATCATGCAGGAGGCTCCCGAGGACGTGCGTCCATGAGCCGCGGTCGGCGAGTCCCGCCTTTCGGCGTTCGCGCGTGAGGGTCCTCGCGATCGAGACGTCCTGCGACGAGACCGCCATCGCGGTCGTCGAGGACCGGTTCACGCTCCGCGCGAACCTCGTCGCGAGCCAGGTGGATCTCCACC
>JBJMLP010000178.1:0-7059 GCA_045805245.1 Actinomycetota bacterium
CACAATTACACAAAAACAACCTCTTCCGAAATAAGGAGCTTCTGGGCGTCGGTGTTGACCCCGATGAACTCCACCCCGCGGAGCCCGGCCTCGATCATGCGGTTGACCGCATTGACGCCACCGCCGCCAACGCCGATGACCTTGATCACCGCCAGATAGTTCTGCGGAGCTTGTGCAGCCATCCCCGGCCTCCGTCTTCGTTCGATAGCCGTTCGATGGCTTCCGCCATGCCCAGCTCCTCGCGAAGCGTAACTCTCAACCTCAACGTTATTGTTATCTAAACCTCACGTAGACTGTGCAAACCTACAATGACACCCCTGCTCCGTCAAGCGCAGTTGTTGCCGCTTTGCTGGTTCCCATGACAAGGCGGCAGTACTGGCGCCGCCGCTCCAGCTGGGCGCGCCACGGGCGCCGAGGGAGCCGACACGTCGATCGACCCCAGCGCGACCTGGTGTGACTGCGACCAGCGCACGATGCCCGCGAGCGCCACTCCCTTCGCCTCGGCCTCGGTCGCCGTTCCGTAGGTGATCGCGGCGTCGGTAGAAGACAGAGTCAGCGAGACGGTCCCGGACGGATCGACGGAGGCCGTATCGATCTGGTCGCGGAGCCACGGGCTCATCGCGCCGAGGGTGTCCGCGGCCTCACGCACCTCCGGCGTCGAGCCCGCGGAGACGACCGGGAGACCTCGATCCGTCTCGGCGTGCAGGACCACCGTTCCGTTCCCCGCCAGGAGGTCGTATCCGGTGGCCGTCTTCCGGGCGAGGACGGGCGCCTCCTGCCGGACGGAGATGTGGACCGTCGAGGGAAGCTCCTTCTCCACCTTGGCGGAGGAGATCCACGGGCTCGCCTCGAGGCGGCTCGCGACCGACGCCGTGGACATCCACAGCACGTTCGTGTCCGCGCCCACCCTCGCGATGTGGAGGACCTGACGCTCTGAGAGCTTGCCTCCTCGCGCAGCATGGACATCGATGTTCCTCGCCGCGAACAGCGGCGAGCGCGACACGGCGAAAGCGGCTCCCAGCACCACCACCGAGCCGACGGCAGCGATCAGGGCCTGCTGCCACCGAGCGAAGTCATGCCGGAGCAGGGTCGAAGTCCCCAACAAGGCGCACCTCCGTTTCGAGACGGACGTCGAAGTGGGCCGCGACGAGGTCCTGCACCTTTCCGATGAGCTCGAGCACGTCGGACGCGCGAGCGCCGTCGGACGTGACGATGAAGTTCGCGTGCTTCTCGGCGACGCGGGCGCCGCCGACGGACAGCTCCTTGCCGCCGGCGGCCTCGATCAACCTGGCGGCGTGATCGCCGGGAGGATTGACGAAGACGCTTCCGCAGTTCGGTTCGGCGAGCGGCTGCGTCCTCTTCCTCCACTCGCGGGCCTCGTCCATCTCCCGCCGGATGTCCTCGGACGATCGCGGCTCGAGGGCGAGCATCGCGGAGATCACGATGTCCTCGGTCTCGAGATCGGTGCCCCGGTAGCGGAAACCGAGCTGCGAGCTCGTCCGCATCGTTCGCTCACTCGAGCGGAGCGAGAACACCTCGGCCGACTCCAGCACGTCCGCGATCGAGCGACGATGGGCGCCGGCGTTCATCCGGACGGCGCCCCCGATGCTTCCCGGGATCGCCACGCCGAACTCCAGACCCCCGAGCCCCGCGGAGGACGCCACGCCGGCGAGCGCCGGCAGCGGCATCGCCGCACCCGCGCCGATCCGAGAGCCGTTCAGGCGGCTCCCCCGGAAGCCGCGGCCGAGTCGGACGACGATCCCCCCGAACCCTCGGTCCGACACGAGGACGTTCGATCCCTTGCCGAGCACCATGACCGGCAAGCGGCTCGCGTTCACGGTCTCGGCGAGGGCGCGGAGGTCCTCCTCGGTCTCCGGCTCGGCGTAGAGCGCCGCGAGCCCGCCGACCCGGAAGGTCGTGAACGGCGCGAGGTAGGCATCGGTCCGAAGCTCCCCGGAGAACCCCGGGCGGAGGATCTCCTCGGCGCGACGGACGGTATCAGCGTGGCCGCTCATGCGCCGTCGCCTCCGACGCGCTCGAGCACCTCGTCGGCAACCATCGTGATGTCACCGGCGCCGAGCGTCAGGACGAGGTCACCGTCGCGCACCTCGCGCTCGAGGTACCGCACGACGTCTCCCCGACGCGGCAGGAACGCCATGCGCCGGGAGGGATGCACCTCCGCGAGGGCATCCACCAGGAGCTTGCCCGAGACGCCGGGGATCGGTTGCTCCCCCGCGTCGTAGACGTCGGTGACGACGACGAGGTCGGCGTTCTCCAGGCTCTCCCCGAGCGGTCGCCACAGCGCCTGTGTCCGCGTGTACCGATGGGGCTGGAACACGGCCACGACCCGGCCGCTCGCGCGCGACCTCGCCGCTCGAAGCGTCGCCGCGATCTCCGAAGGGAGATGCGCGTAGTCGTCGACGAACGTCGCTCCCCGGCCCTCGCCTCGGAACTCGAACCGCCGGCGGACCCCCGTGAAGGAGGCGAGCGCGTCGGCGGCAGCATCCGGCGGGACCCCCGCGAACCCCGCGGCGAGGAGCGCGGCAGAGGCGTTCCGGAGGTTGTGCTCTCCGGGGATCGCGACGCGGAGCTCCACGGAGCCGCCTTCCGGCAGATGCAGCCGGCCCGGCTCGCCGGGATCGGACGGGACCTCCACTCGTGCGTCGTTGCTCGGTCCGCTTCCGAACGTCACGACATCCCCGGCGGTGGAGGCCTCCAAAGCGAGACGGGTTCCGGGATCGTCGCCCCAGGCGACGACGTGTGAGGACTGCGATGCGAAACGCGCGAAGGCGGCTTGGATCTCCGGGGCGCCGGAGTAGAAGTCGAGGTGGTCCTCCTCCACGTTCGTGACGATGCCGACCTCGGGCCGGAACAGCAGGAACGAGCCGTCGCTCTCGTCGGTCTCGGCGACGAAGGCATCCCCCGAACCGGAGTGCGCGCCCGAACCGCTCTCGTTCAGATCGCCTCCCACGACGTACGTCGGATCGAGACCCGCGCGTGCGAGGACGACCGCGAGCATCGACGTCGTCGTCGTCTTCCCGTGCGTTCCGGCGACGGCGAACGTCCTCGCGCCCGTCGCGAGCCCGGCAAGGATCTGCGCGCGGGCGTACACCGGGATCCCTCGCTCCCGGGCAGCAACGAGCTCGGGGTTCGACCGCGGGATCGCGGACGAGACCACGACGGCATCGACGTCGCCCAGGCTGGAGGCCGCGTGCCCGATCGCGATGTTCGCTCCCGAGGAGCGAAGCTCGTCGTCGCCGGGGAACGCCTTCAGATCGCTTCCGCTGACCGCAACACTTCGCGCGAGCAGGATCCGCGCGATGCCGCGCATCCCGGCGCCTCCGATCCCCACGAGATGCGCGCGACTCACGCCTTCCAGGGAAGGAACCTCAAGCGTCGGGATCGAGCCCTCGGGAGGGACGTACATCGGAACGTCGCTCACGCGGCCGCCTCCCGCTCGATCACGTCGGCGAGCGCGGACCCCGCGTCGGGCCTGCCGAGGAGCTCCGCCCGGGCTCCCATCCGTTGCAGGCGCGTCCCGTCGGCGAGCAGATCTCCGATCCGTCCGGCAAGGAGGTCCGCCGTCAGATCCTCGTCGGAGAGCACCACGCCCGCTCCGTCCCGTTGGAGGATCCGCGCGTTCAGCTCCTGCTGCCGGTCCTTGTGATGCGGATACGGAACGAGGATCGCCGGCACGCCGCAGCACGTGATCTCCGCGACGGTCGTGGCTCCGCTGCGGCAGACCGCGAGATCGGCGACGGCGAGCGCCAGATCAATCCGCTCGACGAACGGGAACAGGCGGACGAGCAGGCCCTCCGTCGGAGGGAGTGCGGCGCGAACGTCGTCGAAGTTGCGGGGCCCCGCCGCGAACACGATCTGGAGATCGGACCGGTCGCGCAGCCGCGCGATGGCCCCGGTCGCCGCCTCGTTGATCCGCCGCGCGCCCTGGCTGCCGCCGAAGATCAACACGGTGCGACGGCTCTCGTCGAGGTCGAGCTCCTTCACGGCCTCCTTCGCGAGGAGCGCACGCTGGTCGCGCACGGTCGCGATCTCCTCTCGAACGGGGTTGCCGGTCACCTCCGTTCGGACCCGATGCGGGAACGAGCGCGCCGTCTCCGCGAAGGAGATCGCGACGATGCGTGCCGGGCGCGCGAGCCACCGGTTCGCGAGGCCGGGGACGCTGTTCTGCTCGTGCAGGACGACGGGCCGCCGAACCCGGACCGCGGCCGCGACGGCCGGGACGCTCACGTACCCACCCATCCCGACGACGACGTCGGAGGACTCCACGAGCGGCAGACACGAGTTGATCGCGCGGTAGAGCTTCCAGGGCACCGCGGCCTTGCGGAGCGGACCTCGTCCGGCCACCGCGACCGCGTCGGCGTCGCGGAAGGCAAAGCCCGCCTCGCGGACGATGCGCCCCTCCGGTCCCGCGGAGGTTCCGACGAACTCGACGTCGATGCCTCGGTCCGCGAGTTCCCGCCCGACCGCGACCGCGGGGAAGACGTGCCCGGCCGTTCCACCGCCCGCGAGCGTCACCTTCACCGCGCTCGACTCCCCGCCGCCGCGGCACCCGTCGACTGACGCGGCCGCTGCGGCCGCCTCCGGTTGGAGGTGTCTCGTTCCTTCGACGCGGCCGCCGACTCCACCCGCCCGATGTTCACGAGGATGCCGATCGCGGCGAGGGAGACGACGAGCGAGGAGCCGCCGAACGACATCAGGGGAAGCGGCACACCCGTCACCGGCAGGAGACCGGTCACGGCGCCGAGATTGACCACGACTTGCAACCCGAGCCACGACACGATGCCGCCGGCGAGGAGACGACCGAACGCATCCGGCGCCTTCGCCGCGATCCGGATGCCGGAATAGAGCAGCGCACAGAACAACGCGATCACGAGGAGCTCGCCGATCAGACCGAGCTCCTCCCCCAGCACGGCGAAGATGAAGTCGGTGTGTGCGTTCGGCACGTAGAGCCATTTCTGGCGGCTCGCGCCGAGGCCGACGCCGAACCAGCCACCGGAACCGAGCGCGATCAGTGACTGGATCAGCTGATAGCCCTTGTTCGCGGGGTCCTGCCACGGATGGAGGAACGACAGCAGCCGCTCGCGGCGGTACGTCTCCGTGAGGATCAAGATCGTCCCGAGCCCGGCGGCGGTCGCGGTTCCGGCGACGAATCGCTTGATCGAGATCCCGGTCGCGAACACGAGCATGAACATCGATCCCGCCAGGATCACCGTCGTGCCGAGGTCCGGTTGCAACATCACGAGCCCGCAGACGACGAGCGTCGCGGGAAGGAGCGGCAGCAACAGACTTCGGAGATCGTCGAGGTTCTTCCACCGTCGCGAGAGCACCGTCGCACCGAACGCGATCAGGGCGAGCTTCGCGAACTCCGACGGCTGGATCGTGACCGGACCGATCGCGATCCACCGCGCGGAGCCGCCGGCGACCGTTCCGGCGGAGGGATGCAACACCAGGACGAGGAGCAGCACCGTGATGCCGAGGAACGGCGCTGCGAGCCGCTGCCAGACCGTGTAGCGCATCCGCGACGTCAGCAGGAGCGCGCCGAAACCGACGACGGCGTACACGGCCTGGCGCTTGAAGAACAGGAAGCTCGAGCCGTACTCCACGTAGGAGAAGACGTAGCTCGCGGAGAGCACCATGACGACGCCCACGATCGTGAGGATCGTCGTGGAACCGACGAGCACCGCGATCGTGCGGCGCGGAGAGACGGTCCACCGCGAGATCGCGCTCGAGGCCTCGGGCTCGGAGACGACTCGGAGATGACGAGGGGCGGGAAGCGTGCGGCTAGCCATGGGCAGCTGGAACTCCTTCCGCGATCCGGGCAGCGGCGGCGGCGAAACGCTCGCCCCGCTCGCGATAGTCGGTGAACATGTCCTGGCTCGCGCAGGCCGGAGCGAGGAGCACCGTCCCTCCGTCGGGCGCGAGACCGAAGGCGATCCGAGCCGCGTCCTCGATCGTGGCCGCGGTCCGCGTCGGAACCAGAGAGGAGAAGATGCGCACGAGCTCCTCCGCGGCTTCTCCGATCGCGACGACGCCGGCGAGCCGAGGCGCCGCAGCGGCGAGCGGCGTGAGATCCACGCCCTTCGCCCGTCCTCCCGCGATGAGTACGACCCGTTCGAGACCCTCCAGTGCCGCGAGTGCCGCGTGCGGATTCGTCGCCTTGGAGTCGTCGACGAAGCGGATGCCCCCCACCTCGGCCGCGATCTCTCCGCGGTGAGCGAGCGGCACCGTCGATCCGATCCCCCGGGAGACGGCGTCGGGCGACAACCCGAACGAGAGCCCCGCCGCAACGGCCGCGACCGCATCCGAGCGACGACCGCGACCGCCGTTCGTCGGAGCGGGGAAAGTGGTCTCCTCGTCCAACAGGGACACGATGTCGCTTCCACGGCATCCGACCTCGCCGTCGCGCGGCTCCGCGAGCGTCGTCCATACGAGTCGTGCACCTGCCTTCGAGGAGACCGCCGCAGCTTGCCGGTCGTCACGGTTGCCGATATGGACGTCCTCCGGTCCCTGGAGCGCGAAGATGCGCGCCTTCGCGTCGGCGTAGGCCTCGAACGATCGGTGCCAATCGAGGTGATCGGGTGCGAGGTTCAACAGGACGGACACCTCGGGATGGAAGGACTCCGAGAACCGCAGCTGGAAGGAGGAGGCCTCCACCGCGAGCGCATCGTGCGGCTCGCGGGCGGCGAGGCAGAAGGGATGTCCGACGTTCCCGCATGCGACGGCATTCCGGCCGTCCGCACGCATCGAGGCCGCGACCATCTCCGTGGTCGTCGTCTTCCCGTTCGTGCCGGTGATGCCGACGTAGGGAACGCGGCAGAGTCGGGCGCCGAGCTCCAGTTCACTCCACACGGGGATCCCGCGATCGAGGGCGGAGCGAAGGATCGGCGCGGATTCGGGAACGCCGGGGCTCGTCACGACGAGCGTCATCCCGTCGAGGTGCGCCGGATCGTTTCCTCCGTCGCCGATCTCGACGTCGAGGTCGCCGACCGCCGCCGCTCCGGAGGCGCCCTCACGCGCTCCCGCCTCCGAGATCCGAAC
>JBJMLP010000179.1:0-2933 GCA_045805245.1 Actinomycetota bacterium
GAACGCGACTAGCTCCGCGCGGGCGCGCAGGGCCACCCAGGCGAACGGCAGCAGCGCTCGCCGCCAACCGCGAGCCCGGTGCTTCGAGTAGTAGCGGTAGATGCTCATCGAGTGCATCAGCGCCATCCGCCGCGACCGGCCCGTGGAGACGGCTCCCTCGTGCACGACCTCAAGCTCGGGAGAGAACAGCACGCTCCATCCGGCGTCGCGAAGGCGTGTGGAGAGATCGAGCTCCTCGCCGTAGAGCCAGAAGCCCTCGTCGAACCGTCCGACCTCCTCGAACGCCGAGCGGCGCGCGAGCATCGCGGCCCCGCTCACCCAGTCGACCTCCCGCTCGGAGCGCCGGTCCCAATCGCTCTGCCGGTACGCGCGGCTGAAGCGGTTGTTCTGGCGGAACGGCCCGAGGAACGCGTGGCCGACGGCCTGCGCGACGGTCGGGAACACGCGGCCGCTCTCGTAGATCGATCCGTCGGGGTTCCGGATCAACGGGCCGACGACCGCGACGTCCGGGCGCTCGTTCCCCACCTTCAGGAACGTCGAGAGCTCTCCGGAGGAGATCTCCGCGTCCGGGTTCAGGAAGAAGATCCAGGGCGCCGACGTCTCGCGCGCGCCCTGGTTCCACGCCGCCGAGAGCCCGCGGTTCTCCTCGTTCTCGATGAGGCGCGTGCGTGGCTCCGCGCGCTTGGCCGCGACGGCGCTCCCGTCGCGCGAGGCATTGTCCAGCACCAGCACCTCGAGCTCGATGCCACTCGACGCGGCGAACACCGAGGCGACGCAGCGCGCGAGGTACTCCCCGGCGTTGTAGTTGACGACGACGACGGAGAGGTCGGAGCGCGCAGCGCGCGTTGGATCGGCCACTACGCGTTGTGCGGCGTTCGGGAGATGAGGATGATGCCGGCCACGATGAACGCGACGCCCGCCCAGCGGAGCCCCGGCACGGCCTCGTGGAGGAAGAACCGGTCGGCCACCAGGATGAACACGTAGGTCAGCGACACGAACGGATACGCGAACGAGAGCGTGGTGCGCGAGAGCACCGCGACCCAGGCGACGGCCGAGCACGCGAAGAGGAACACGCCGACCCACACGATCGGCGTCGAGACCATGCTGCGGATCGACGCCCCGTCGAGCTTGAACGTGGCGGGAGGCGGGAACGCGACGTTCACCCCGTGCTTCAACGTCAGCTGGGCGAGCGCCGCGAGAGTGACCGAGACGAGGATGAGCCCGATCAGCATGGCCTTGTGTCCCTCCTCGGCGGCTACGGCCGCCGTCTCCCCGCCGGACGCTCCGGCATCGGTGGCGCTCACAGCTCCTCCACGTCGACGTCGACCGGGATGAAGACCTGACCGCTCGTCGCCTCGCCGACGGAGACCTCGAACCGGTAGCGCTGCTCCTGGACGTGATAGACGCGGCTCGAATCGCGCGAGTGGACGCCGAGCGTGACCCAGTACTTGCCGCTGACAGGCACGCTCCGGAGATGGAAGCGGACCCGCCGCTTCCCCTCGATCCCGTGGAGATCCACGCCGTGCTCGTCGGAGTTCGAGCCGAAGACGAACCGGTTGTCCTGGTCGTGCAGGGCGAACGACAGCACCGCATCCTCGACCGGCGCCGAGGCACGGAGGTCCACGACGATCGTGAGCTCCTCCCCCGGATGGATCACCGACGCGCTCGTGCCGTCCGCGCCGACGAGCTCGGCGGAGACGATCTCCACCTCCTTCGTGCCTTCGTCGGTCGCGTAGTCGAGGTCGTGCTGAAGCATCACGAGCCGGAAGTCGCGCACGACGTGGTCCGGCGCTCCCTCGGAATGGATCGAGCCGTGATCGAGCATGACCGCGCGGTCGCAGATCTGGCGGACGAGGTCGACGGCGTGCGTCACGAAGATGATCGTCCGCCCGTCGCGCTGGAACCGGCGGACGCGGTCGAGACACTTGTGCTGGAACGCCTCGTCGCCGACGGCGAGCACCTCGTCGACCAGCAGGATCGCCGGATCGACGTGCACGGCGACCGCGAAACCGAGCCGCACGAGCATGCCGGAGGAGTAGAACTTCACCTGGTTGTCCATGAAGTCCGGGAGCTCCGCGAAGTCGACGATGTCGTCGTAGACGGCGTCGGTCTCTTTGCGGGAGAGGCCGAGGAACGCGGCGTTCAGATACACGTTCTCCCGGCCGGTGAGCTCCGGATGGAAGCCCGCTCCGAGCTCCAGGAGCGCCGCGATGCGTCCGCGCGTCACGACGCTCCCCGACGTCGGGCGGAGGATCCCGGCGATCATCTTGAGCAGCGTCGTCTTTCCCGATCCGTTCGGACCGATCAGACCGACCGACTGCCCGGGTTCGATGTCGAAGCTCACGTCGCGGAGCGCCCAGAAGTCCTCCGCGCGGGCCCGCGAGCTGATCAGGCGGGCCTTGAGCGAGGAGGGCTTCTCCTTGTACAGCCGGAACTTCTTGCTGACGTCTCGGATCTCCACCGAGGTCAAGGAAGAGCTCATCTCAGAGCTCCTCGGCGAAGTCGCCGGACATGCGGAAGAACAGCCGCCACGTGAGGTAGAGGAACCCGACGGATCCGATGCAGACCGCGACGAGCAACACGAAGATCCACGCGACGCTCTCGTCGATCAGGATCTGCTGCGGCTTCCCGTCGACGAGAGGTGATACGACCCCGTAGAGCGCACGCTGGAACCCGTACATGATGTCCGCCAGCGGGTTCAGCAGGTAGACGTGCCACAGATTCACGCCCAGGATCGTGTGCTTGCTCGCCGCCTGCTGAACGTAGCCGCTCGGATACACGACGGGCGTGAACCAGAACCAGACCAGCAACAGCAGCGCGAGGAGGTGCTGGGTGTCGCGGTAGTGGACGTTGATCGCGGCGACGAGGAGCGACATCGCGCACGTGAAGAGCAGCAGCGCAACGATCGCGACCGGCAGCAGCACGAGGTTCTC
>JBJMLP010000180.1:0-4434 GCA_045805245.1 Actinomycetota bacterium
CCGGCTCGTGGAGGTCTCCAAGGCGCTCGGGACGCCCGCATATCTCGTCGACGACGAGACGGAGGTCGATCCGGCGTGGCTCCGCGGCGCGGAGGTCATCGGCCTCACGTCCGGCGCTTCCGCGCCGGAGTGGTTGGTCGACCGGATGCTCGCGAAGCTCGCGGAGCTCGGAGCGACGGAGGTGGAGGAGCTCCACCTCGCGGAGGAGGCCCTCCGCTTCTCCGACGTCCGGCTCTAGCGATCCTCCGGTTCGTCGGCCTCCGAGGACGGGGCTGCCTCCGAGGTCCGAACCGGGCCGCCGACCGGGGGAGCGGGCGAGGCGAGCGCGCGGGCACGATCGAGCCGGGCGACGATCAGCGGGATCCCGAGGTACGGAACCCACGCGAAGAAGAGCGGAACGTAGGAATCCGTCGCCGACGCGACGGCGATCATCGAGACCGCGAGGAGACTCAGGACGATGATGACGGCGAACTCGCGTCGCTGACTGAGAACGCCGCGGGGCGCGTCGGAACCGGCGTCAGTCACGGTCCTCCCTCGAGGAACGCTCCGCCTCCATGCCGACGGTGATCTCGGCGAGACGGAACCAGCGGCGAACCATCGTCGGGTCTCCGGCCACGAACGCGTCGCGCGCGCGGATCAGGCAGCGGAGGGCGTCGCGCGCCGTCTCCAACTCGCGGGTGGCGTCCCTGCGGAGGGAGAGGCTCTCGAGCGCGGGGCGGTACGCGTCGACGCAGAGGGCGGCCGCGACGGTCTCGAAGCGGTCCACGGACCCCGCTCCGGCCTCGGTGGCGTCGTTCGCCGCCGCCTCCCACTGGTCCCGGAGCGCGGTGTGAGCGATCCGGATCGCGTCCGGATCGGCGCCGGTCCTCGCGGCCCGCGTCAGGTCGACGAGCGTGTCGGCTACCTGCCGGAAGATCCCGTTCCCCGGGCCATCCGCGGATAGTCCATCCGAAGTAGTCACGGGCGAAGCCTAACCCAGTCGCCGCGATCGGACACACCTCAAATTCAGGGAGGATTTTCAGGGAGTTTCGAGTGCCCGCTCGGCCTTTCCGAAGAGGTGCTCGAGCTCCTCCGCGCCCTCCTCGGGGCCGATCGAGATCACGCGGTCGCCGGCCTCCAGGACGAAGCGCGGCCGCGGCTGATAGGTCCACCGGCGCCCGCGCTGGACTGCGAGCACGAACATCCCGGTCTCCGTCTCGAGCTGGAGCTCCTTGAGCGAGTGCCCGTCGGCCTGCGATCCGGGCTGGACGATCGTCTCCGCCGCCGTCTCCTCGGTCTCCTCGAGCGCCATCTGCACGACCGGGTGGAGCTCCTCTCCGCGTTCGACGTACCAGGTCATGTCGCGGGCCGCGTCGCAGATCGTCTCGCTCGCCGAGGCGAGCCGGAGGAGCCCGCGGAGCTCGTCCGGGTCGCGCGCCTCCGGAGCGGCGCGGAGCACCCAGGATTCCAGCTCGTCGTGGAGGATGTCGCTCCGCGACTCGAGCGTGCTCACCTCCGCGGCGAGTGAGCGTTCGTTGAACAGCAGGGTGGAGTACGCGAGGCCGACGGCGGCCTCCGCCGTGTTCTTCATCTCGACGAGGATGTCGACCGCGCGGTCGAGCTCCGACAGCGGTGGGCCGTCGTTCTCGGGCCCGGGCGGAAGCGGCGGTGCGCCCGCGAGCTCCCGGATGAGGTTCACGCCCTCCTCGGGGCCCTGGAACAGCAGCACGTCCCCGACCGAGACGATGGAGTCGGCGCTCGGATCGAACTCCCAGTCGGTTCCGCGACGGATCGCGATCAGCCACATCCCCGTTTCCGTCGGAAGGCTGAGGTCGCGGAGCGACCGCCCGACCGCGGGCGCGTCCTCGCGGACCTTCACGCGGCCGGCGATCTCGTCGGCGTGGCGGAGATCCGGACGCAGCGCGTCCGGGATGCCGAGCTTCACCTGGATCACCCGCGCGATGTCGGAGGCGGCGTCGCCGATCTTCTCGATCGCCGACGCGACCCAGAGGACGCCCGTCATCGCCTCCGCGTCCTCGGGGCTCCTCGCCGCGAGCATCGCGGTCGTCCGCAGCCGCTGGAGGTAGGAGTCCATCCGATGCTCGAGCTTCTCCACCTCTCCCGCGAGGTCGTCGTCGTTGAAGAACACGGCGGCGTAGGCGAGGTCGACGATGAGCTCGGAGGCGTCCTTCGCCTCGATGAGGAGCTCCTTGACGTTGCGCGGTTCCTCGTCAGCCATGCGCGCTCACGCCGAAGAGGACGATCGTCGCGACGAGCGT
Source organism: Actinomycetota bacterium (assembly GCA_045805245.1). Taxonomy (GTDB): domain Bacteria; phylum Actinomycetota; class UBA4738; order UBA4738; family JBJMLN01; genus JBJMLN01. The sequence goes on from JBJMLP010000180.1 coordinate 2,259, forward strand.
CGCGGCTCCGAGGAAGTCCATCGTGCTCGTCACGATCGGGATGCCGTGATTGTCCGGATCCAGGCCGAAGCGGAACGTGGCGACCGCAGCGAGGTAGGCGACGATCGTGGACAGGATCGTCGCGAAGAAGCCCGCGACCATCGCGATGCCGACGACGACGCCGAAGCTGAGGGTCGAGGACGGACCGTGGGGAAGGTTCCACGCCACGCGGCTGACGATCCACGCCGAGACGCCGACGAAGAAGAAGACCGAGACCGAGTAGAGAAAGATGATCGTCGTGTCGAGGATGGCCGGCCGTTCCGGCACGAGCTTCGGCGAGATGACACCGAGATGGAGCTTGGACGCGAGGCGCGAGGAGAGGATGCCGCCCAGCGCACCCGTGTCCTCGAGGAACGGCGGGACGAGCACGAGGAGGGCAGGGAAGGCGACGAATCGGTCGAGTCGTTGCTCAACGATGGCTCCGGCCAATATGTTTAGCACACCTGCCAAGGCGAGGATCGGCAGACTCTCGAGGATCACGCGCCGGGCGAGCGGGAGTCTCGTCATCACGCCGCGGACCGTGACGATCACGCAGAAGGCCCCCGCGACGAGCGCGACGAACACCGTGACGTACTCGATCCCCGCGATGTAGGACGCGAGCCAGAGCGCCGGGATCGTGACGACGTCGCCGATCGCGGTGACGAGCGGCGCGGAGACGGCGTCCATGTCCCATCGGTTCCGCTCCGAGAGCGTCGCCATCGCGACCGTGACCGTTCCGACGATCGTCGAACTCAGAACGCCGCCGAGGATCGAGATCGCGACGAAGTCCGCCACCGAGATCGACGTCTGCCCGATCGCGACCGAGACGAATCGCGCGACGACGCCGAGGAACACCGAGGAGGCGAGGGTCAGCACCGTCGCCGCATACGCGTTCTGGTAGACGGTTCCCGATCGCCGTCGGAGCGTGGGCTCGAACGTTCCGGCGTGGATGCTCGTTCCGAGGCGGGAACCGAGCGCTCCGAAGATGTTGCCGCGCATGCCGATCGCGGCGGGAACCAGGACGAACAACCCGGGGAGCCGCTGCAACGCGCCCGTCATGGACGCGAGAGCTAGACCGGCGAGGAGGTCTCCTCCCGAGGAGATGAAGAGCGCGACGAAGCCCTGTCGGAGCGTGCGCTGCTCCGACCGCCAGAAGCGCCACAGACGGCGTGCACGACGGGCCGGCGAGGCCATAACGGAACGCTCATGGGTCGTCTCATCTCGTCACGTGATCCTTACGGGGGTGGGCACGGGAACCGGGCCCACGAGCAGTATGCGCTCCGAGCACGTTCATAGGCAAGGCTGGAGCACGGCGTCGTGCCCGCGGAGGCCGCCCCCTCCCGCGTTTCAGGCCTCGACCCAGTCGCGTGTGAGGTAGAGCCAGAACGCGAGCCCCGCGTACTTCCCGTACGACCGGAACCGTCGTTCGATCGCCGCATCGGAGACCTTGCGCTTGCCGATGAGCCGCGCGTACTTCGGCCGCGTCCACGAGTCGAGGATGAGCCTCGAGTGGCGGCCGAGCGTCATCATGATGTGCGCCGCCGCGTACGGGCCGACGCCCGGGAGCGCGAGCAGCTCCGTCTCCACCTGGTCGTCCGCGAGGTCGTCGTTCGCGGCCACGAGCCGCTCGAGGTCGAGCGAGCCCTCCGCGACCGACGACGCCAGGGCGCGGAGATACGCGGCGCGGTAGCCGGCCCTCGCGACGTCCCGCAAGAACGACTCCGGCGCGGCCGCGAGGGCCTCGGGGGAGGGGAACGACCGTCCACGCGAACCTGCCGCCGGCGCGCCGGCAGCGCGGACGCCGAGATGTCCTACGATCGCGCCGACCATCCGCTGCGTTGCCGCCCAGGTGCAGTTCGTCGTGCAGATCGTCTTCACGACGTCCTCGAAGACGGTCGCGCTCCGCACCATCCGGCCGGCGCCTTCCGCCGCCCACTTGAGGTCCGGGTCCGCGCGGGCGAGCTCGTAGAACCCCGAGAGGTCCTCGTCCAGCCTGAGGATGTGCGAGACGAGGCGAAGGATCTCCTCCGCGGCCTTCGCGCCCGGAGGCCGGCCGGGGATCTCGACGCGCGCGCTTCGCCGCGGGCTCGCAGAGATCCGCACGGTCCGGGCTCGTCCACCTCCGACCGGCAGGGTGACCTCCAACGCGCGGGCCGCC
>JBJMLP010000181.1:0-4256 GCA_045805245.1 Actinomycetota bacterium
GCGCCGGAACGTCCGACATCGTGAGGATCCCTCCCGGCCGCAGCACCCGACGAGCCTCGGGTCGAGCCCGCGGCGGCCGAGGAGCTCCTGCGGGCCCACGACGACGCGGTTCGCCGTCGGATCGATGTCGACGACGTACTCCCGCGAGCCCGTGGAGATCCCGAGGCCGCGCCGCTGTCCGATCGTGTAGCGGAAGGACCCCTGATGCGCTCCGATCGTTCTGCCGGCCGGATCGACGAACTCTCCGGCGCGTGCGAGCTCCGGCCGGCGCTCCTCGATGAACGCAGCATGATCGGCTCCGGGAACGAAGCAGACCTCCTGGGAGTCGGGCTTGCTCGCGACGGGCAGGCCGAGACGTTCCGCCTCCGCGCGCGTCTCACCTTTCGGCATCTCCCCCAACGGGAAGATCGAGCGAGAGAGCTCCCGCTGCCCGAGCATATGGAGGACGTAGGACTGATCCTTGTTCCGGTCCGCGCCGCGGAGGAGCTTGCGTTTCCCGGTGTCGTCCGAGACGTTCCGGACGTAATGGCCGGTGGCGACGAAGTCGAATCCGAGCTCGTCGGCCCGGTCCAGGAACGCGCCGAACTTGATCCGCTCGTTGCAGCGGACACAGGGATTGGGCGTGCGTCCGGCCTCGTGCTCGGTGAAGAAGTCGGCGAGCACCGTCCGCTCGAAGGTCTCCGACATGTCGACGATCTCGAACGGGAAACCGCCGATCCGCGCGACCTCGGCCGCATCGGCTCGCGCCTGCGGGCCGCAGCACCCGTGTTCCACGCCGTCGAGGTGGACGAGGTTCATGTGCGAGCCGACCACTTCGTATCCCTGCTCGCGCAGCAGACAGGCGGCGACGGAGGAATCGACGCCGCCGGACATGGCGACCAGCACGGAGGCACGCGGGCTCATGCATCCGAGGCTAGCACCCCGGCGGTACGCTCCTCGGCGTGGCCGAACCGCGCGTGCGCTTCGACGATCTACGAGCCGATCCTCCCAGGTCGTTCGCGATGGCCGGCTTCGAGGGCGAGCTCGTAGCGCGACGTGTCGAGGAGGTCCCGACGGTGATCGCCGCGGCCGAGCGGGCGGCGCGCAACGGACGTTTCGCGGCCGGATTCGTCTCCTACGAGGCAGCGCCGGGGCTCGATCCGACCCTCCATGTCCTGGAGCCCACCGCGGCTGTTCCGCTCGCGTGGTTCGGCATCTTCCGCGAACGGCTCGACGTGGATGCGCTCGCGAACCCGGAAACCATGGCTGCCCCGACCAAGTGGACGCCCTCGGAATCCCGAGAGCGATACGACTCCTCGATCGCATCGATCCGGCGTCATATCGAGGCCGGCGACACGTATCAGGTGAACTACACGCTGCGGCTGCGCGCTTCGGCCCCGGAAGATCTCGAAGCCTTCTATGCCGACCTGTGCCTCGCGCAGACGGCGTCGTACTGCGTCTCCATCCGGGCCGAGCGCTTCGCGGTCCTCTCCGCCTCGCCCGAGCTGTTCTTCGAGATCGACGGAGGTCGCATCACGACGCGGCCGATGAAGGGAACGATCGCCCGGGGGCGGACGGACGACGAGGACGACGCGGCCGCAGCGACGCTGGCGGCCTCCCGCAAGGACCGCGCGGAGAACGCGATGATCGTGGATCTGATCCGCAACGACCTCGGCCGGATCGCCGTTCCGGGAAGCGTCCACCCCACGGAGCTCTTCGCCACGGAGCGGTACGACACCCTGTGGCAGATGACGTCGCGGATCGATGCGGACCTGCGCGACCGGACGGACCTCCTGGACGTGTTCCGCGCGCTGTTCCCTTCGGGCTCGGTCACCGGCGCACCGAAGGTCCGGACGATGGAGTTGGTCGCGGAGCTCGAAACGGATCCGCGCGGCGTCTACACGGGAGCGATCGGCTTCGTCGAACCGACCGCCGACGGACCGCACGCGATCTTCAACGTGGCCATCCGGACCGTCGTCGTCGATCTGGCCGCCGGCACCGCCGAGTACGGCATCGGAGGCGGGATCACGCACGACTCCTCCGCTGAGGCGGAATACGAGGAGGCCCTCACGAAGGCTCGCGTCCTCACCGAACGGAACGCGCGAGTCACGGGCCGGAGCTGACCATGCCACGCTGGCACGACAACCCGAACGTCATGACGGTCTACCTCGGTCAGTACACGCGCGAGCACGCGAACGCGATCGCCGGTGAACTCGAGGATCGAAACATCACCTGGTGGTTCAAAGAGCCGGGGTTCTTCAGCCAGGTCTGGGAGTACGGCGTCCGGCTCTTCGTCGATGAGGCACACCTCGGAGAGGCGAAGGAGATCGCGGCGCGGCTGGAGACGAAGCCGCCTTCTCCGGAAGGCTCCTGATCGAGCGAACTCAGGCGCTCGCCTCGGTCTCCGGGCCGGAGCTCGCGGCCTCGCCCGGCCAGGAGAAGGGAGACATCCGGTCGTCGTCGAGTGGACAGTCGCAGAGGGGGCACCGCGCGGGATCCTCGTAGACGAGAACCCGCCGCTCGCAGTAGGGGCACTCCCCTTCCCGCATCGGCGCGGGATCCTGGACGTCGGGCATGGGTCGTTCCGCTCGGGTCGGGGGAAGCGGTCTCACTCCATTGTCGGTCTCAGCAGGGCACCCCTTTACTCAAAGCGCAACACCCTCGGTCTGAGTTCAGGCAGGGATCTGGCCGAAATCAGGCAGGTACGGGTTTCGCCAGGAGGCGCCGGGCGAGGACGTCGGAGGCCGGCGCCTCCGCCGCGAACGCTCCGCCCTCAGGCAGCCTCCGGAGCCGACCTGCGGCCCCTGGAGATGAACGTGTGGACGGGCTCGTGCTGCCAGCAGTACTGCCACTTGTTGTAGATGGAGAGCTTGGTCCCGCAGCCCTCTGCGGCGCAGACCCGCCCCCCCGTGTAGGTCCGGTTCGGTTTCGGGAGCTTGTGCACCCGCTCCCCCCGGTAGACCTCATCCGCCATGGTTTGCTCCTTACCTGCCGTTCGGGAGGTGACTCTGGTTTCCCTAGGTATTCGAACAAGGCGGAGATCGGATTCGTTCCCGGGCCTGCGAAGTTGCTGTGAACCGGGGTCCTCAGGAAGCGCCGTCGATGCGTTCGTCGTCGTCCAGGCGCCGCAGGACCGCGCTCGTCGGCGACGTCAGCTGCACGACCCGTGGTCGGAAGCCCAGCGCCTCCCAGAACTCCATCGCGCCCTCGTTCGGAGAGAAGGTCTTGAGCTCAACCCAGCCGACGCCCTTGTCCGTGGCGAACTGCGCGGCCTCCTTCACGAGCGCCCTGCCGACTCCCTTTCCGCGGTGGCCGGAGCGGACGACCACACCCGAGACCTCCAGCGCCCGCTCGTCGGAGAACCGAGAGGGGACGCGCACCTCCCCGTAGGCCATGCCGACGATGTCGCCCTCGTCCTCGGCGACGAGGACCACGGCCTGGTCGGTTCCCATGGCCTTCCGATATTTGAGACCGACCTCGTCGTAGAAGCCCGGACGCGGCGTGAACACGCGCCAGTCCCGCTGCAACCGGTCGAGTTCCTGGAAGAGGTGGACGAGCGTCGGGACGTCTTCGATCGTCGCGCGGCGGACCTTCATCGGCTCGCTCCGAATCGCGCCTCGCGCTTGTCGAGGAACGCGCGCATCCCCTCCCGCTGGTCCGCAGATCCGAACAGCGCACAGAAGGCGTCCCGCTCGATCGCGAGGCCGTGCCCGGGATCGATCTCCGCGGCCCGCAGCGACGCTTTCGCGGCCGCGAGCGCATCGACGGGGCCACGAGCGAAGGCGCGCGCGCCCTCCACGGCGGCCGGATAGACCTCCCGAGGAGGAAGCACACGGTCGACGAGCCCCGCTCGCAGGGCCTCCTCGGCGTCGAGCTGGCGGCCCCGGTAGACGAGATCGCGCGCGAGCGCAGGGCCCACCAGCCGTGGGAGTCGCTGAGTTCCGCCGGCTCCCGGGAACACGCCGATCTTGATCTCGGGCTGGCCGAGGCGCGCGTCCTCCGCGGCGAAGCGGAAGTCCGTCGCGAGCGCGAGCTCCAGTCCCCCGCCAAGCGCATATCCGTTGATCGCGGAGATCGTGATCATCGGAGCCGACTCGAGCTCCTCCAGCGCGTCGCCGAGCGCGGAGACGACGGGGCGCACGCTCTCGGCATCGAGATCCGCCATCACCCGGATGTCCGCACCCGCGGCGAAGATGCGCTCTCCGCCCCACACGACGAGCGCGCGAACGTCGTCTCTTCCGGCCGCCTCGCGCGTCGCTGCCGAGAGGCCCGCGGAC
>JBJMLP010000182.1:0-3424 GCA_045805245.1 Actinomycetota bacterium
CACTTAACCTAAACCAACAACATCCCCAATAATCCGTTGGGCGACGAACCCTGCCGGGCCGCGGGTGGACTTCACGCCCGCCTCGCCGACGGGTAGATTCGCTCCGTGGCCACGCGGACGGGGGGGACCACGGTCGGGGGCATCGAGGCTGCGATGTCCTCCAGCCCGATCATGGAATCCGTTTCCGGAGCCTCCGTCCGACAGCTCGCCGGAAGGGGCACGGTTCGTGAGTACCGGCGCGGGACCTACCTCTTCCATCAAGGCGACGAGGCTCCGGAGGTGTTCTTCCTCCACGAAGGCCGTGTCGAGGTCGCGTCGCTCTCGGCGACCGGACACCGGCAGCTCCTCACGACGCTCGAGGGCCCGCAGTTCTTCGGGGAGATCGGGGTTCTCGGAGACCTCAAGCGGACCTCGACCGCGATGGCACTGATCGACTCCGAGGTCTGGGTCGTGGACGGCGAGACGTTCGCCGCCTTCGTCTCCAAGCAGCCGCCCGCGGCCCGGGCGCTCCTCCGGGCTCTGGCGCGGCAGGTGACCGCTCACGAATCGCTGGTGGACGACCTGCTGTTCCTCGATCTGAAGGGCCGGGTGGCGAAGCGCCTGCTCGGCCTCGTGAGCGACCTGGAGGAGCTCCCGTCCGACGGCGCCGTCATCCCCTCCGTCGTCACGCACGCGGACCTCGCGAGCCTCTGCGGCGGCAGCAGGGAGAACGTCACGAGGATCCTGTCCGATTTCCAACGACGCAAGCTGATCGACCGTGACGGCAGGCGCTACGTGCTGAAGAACGTGGAGGGGTTGGCGAAGCTCGCGGGTCTGTAGCGGCGGGCGGGTCAGCCCCCGATCATCGACATGCTCTTCGCCGGTTGCACGAAGTCGGGATGGTTGATTCGGTGTCCCGCCCACTTTCGCTCCACGCCGGCGCGGATCATCCCCGAGAGCTCGTCGTCGTCAGCGCCGCTGCGGAGGGGACCGCGAAGGTCCACCTCGTCGAGGGAGAACAAGCACGACCGGAACTGCCCTTCCGCCGTCAGGCGCAGGCGGTTGCACGTATCGCAGAACGGCTGAGTGACCGAGGCGATCACGCCCACGCCGCCCGGAGCGCCGTCCGCGAAGCGGTAGGTCGTCGCGGGCTCGCCGTGCCGACTCTCGGCCTCGAGCGGGAACGCCGCGGAGATCCGCTCCAGCACGTCGATCGACGGAACGACCTTGGCGCGCTCCCAGCTGTGCTCGGCGTCGAGCGGCATGTACTCGATGAAACGGACAAGGTGGCCCGTCTCGCGCGACCAGCGGGCGAACTCCACGACCTCGTCGTCGTTCTGGCCCCCGATCAGGACGCAGTTGATCTTGATCGGCGTGAGGCCCGCGGCGTCGGCGGCGCGGACGCCGGTCATCACCTTCTCCAGGGCGTCGCGCCTCGTCATCTCCGCGAACCGGTGGCGCAGGAGCGAGTCGCAGGAAACCGAGACGCGGTCGAGTCCCGCGCGCGCGAGCGGCTCCGCCAACCGGTCGAGGAGCGTGCCGTTCGTCGTCATAGAGATGTCGAGCTCCGGCCCCGTGTCGCGGAACATCGCGACGAGCGACGGGAGGTCCGCGCGAACCGTGGGTTCTCCTCCGGTCACCTTGATCGATCGGACGCCGAGGGAGCGGAAGATCCCGAGGAGCCGCGTGGTCTCCTCGAACGTGAGGATCTCCGAGCGGGGGAGCCAGGTCAGGCCCTCCGCCGGCATGCAGTACGTGCAACGGAAGTTGCAGCGGTCGGTGACGGAGATGCGCAGGTCGTCCGCCACGCGCCCGAAGGAGTCGACGAGGGGCGCGCGGGTCGGGGAGGTCTCCATAGCTCCCCCCAGCCTACCGGCGGAAGAGGCTCACGGTTCCGGAGCGCCGTCGCGCTCCTCGCCGGCCTCGACGGGGATCAGTGAGGCGAGCTGATCGAGCACGCTCCGGAGCGCCTCGTCCCGGCTCGAGCCCGAGGCCTGTGCGCGGCCCGTCGCTTCGCCCAGCAGGAACGTGGAGAGCGGGGTGATCTTCCGCTCGACGCGATGGGCGACGTCGCGGGCCGCGCCGAGCAGCGCGTTCCGCTCCGACGGCGTGAGCGGGTCGTCGCCGAGCGTCGAGGCGAGCTCGTCGATCCAGTCCTGCCGTTTGCTCATCCAGACCTCCCAAGAGGGCTTCCAAGCCGTACCCAACGAGAACCGAGCCCGAACGTTCACAATAGGCGGATGGAGGGCGTGCGAGCGACCGTGCTCACCGTGTCGGACGGCGTCTCGGCCGGGACGCGGGAGGACCGCTCCGGCGACGTGGCGGATTCGGCGCTCCGTTCCGCGGGCTTCGGGTCCGTGGAGCGCTCCCTCGTCGCCGACGAGCGTGGAGAGATCGAGGCGCGGCTCAAGGACCTCGTCGCTGCCCGCACCCGCCTGATCGTCACGACCGGAGGAACCGGCTTCGGACCGCGGGACGTCACTCCCGAGGCGACGCGCGCCGTCATCGATCGGGAGGCACCGGGCCTCGCGGAGCTGATGCGCGCCGCCGGGATCCGAAAGACGCCGCAAGCGGCGCTCTCGCGTGGGATCGCCGGGTCGATCGGTGACACGCTGATCGTGAACCTTCCCGGAAGCCCGGCCGGGGTTCGCGAGGGCCTCGAGGCGCTGATGCCGGTCCTCGGGCACGCGTTGGAGCTCCTCGCCGGGCGAACCGGCGAGCATCCGACCGGCCACGAGCACGCGCACCCCTCGGAGCCGGAGGACCGAGGCGCCGACGGGCCGATACCGCTCGCCGAAGAGGAGTCGTGGGTCGAGGCGGTCGCCGTCCGGGTGAACGGAGATCCGCCCTGTCGAGTCGGCAACCGGATGACGATCGCGGCGGACGGCGGCGCCGTCGCCGGAACCCTCGGCTGCGCGGAGTTCGACGGCGGAGCCCGCGACGACGCAGCCCAAGTGCTCGCCGCCGGGGAGCCTCGAACGACCCGCTACACCCACGACTTGGGCGAGGTGGAGGTCTATCTGGAGCCGCACGTTGCCGCCCCGCGTCTCCTCGTGCACGCGGCGACGTCGGTGGCGTCGCATCTGCTCGAGCTCGCGCGAACGCTCGGCTACCGGGCCGCACCGGTCGAGGACGGTGCCGCGATCGCTGCGGCCCGACCGGACGATCGAACCGAAATCGTGTTCACCGACCACGACGCGCCGGGGGTCGCCGAGGCCGTCGCGGCGGCTCTCCGCTCGGAGGCGCGCTTCGTCGGCATGATGGGCAGCCGCCGGCACGTGGGACCGTACGTGGAGACGCTCCGCGAGGGCGGCTTCACCGACGACGATCTCGCGAGGCTCCGCTCGCCGGTCGGTCTCGACATCGGCGCCCGCACGCCCGCAGAGATCGCGCTCTCCATCGCGGCCGGGCTGATCGCCGCCCGGGAAGAGCGTTCCGGCGGCTG
>JBJMLP010000183.1:0-10851 GCA_045805245.1 Actinomycetota bacterium
GCGTCCTTGTGCTCTGCGTCGTGGACGAAGATCGCGGACCGGTACTGGCTGCCGACGTCCGGTCCCTGACGGTTGAGGGTCGTGGGGTCGTGCAGACCCCAGAAGACGTCGAGGATCTGGTCGTAGGAGATCTTCTCGGGGTCGAACTCCACGCGGACGACCTCGGCGTGGCCGGTCCGGTCGGTGCAGACGTCGCGATAGGTCGGGTTCTCGGTCATGCCACCCGAGTAGCCCACCTCGGTGGCGAGCACTCCCGGGGTCTGGCGGAACTCGGCCTCCACCTGCCAGAAACAACCGGCTGCGAAGGTTGCGGTCGCCATATGGGCATTCCTCCTCATGCTTGTGGGTACCCGTTGGTCTCGTGGGCCTCCCTCTACGTTACGTCCGAGCCCGCTCGTACACTCCGCCTCCGTGATCCTGGTCATCAGCCCTCGCATCGCCGTTCCGGAGGAGGAGCTCCACGCCCTGATCCAGGAGGGATTCCGGGGCGTCGGCAAGGACGACGTGGAGGTTCAGGTCGTCGCCAACCGCAGCCGCTGGGTCTTCAGCGGAAGGGCCTGGCCGGAGCGCCCGACGCGTCGTGTGACCTCGGCGAAGACGCGCTACCTCGTGGAGATCTCCATGCCCCGGAGCCCCTCCGCCGAGGGCTTTCCCTACCGGTGGAGGTATCCGCGTCTGAAGACGGCGCCGAGGCTCGAGGCCGCCAGCTGGCAGGAGCGCCTCGTCGCTCTCAGCGCCCACGAGGCCTATCACGTCCGCCAGTTCCGGCTCGGGATGCGCAAGTCCGAGGTCACGGCGGAGCGGTGGGCGGCCCGGGCGCTCGATCGGTTCCGCTCCGGTCAGCTCGGGAGCGACATCTCCACCACGACCGGAAGGTGGTCCGACGCGCGCGCGATGTCATCGTCAAACGGCACCCGCGCGGTGCGGAGCGCGAGGTCCCGGGTCAGGAAGACGTAGTCGATGCGGGCTCGAGGGGCTTTGGAAGGGAACGTGGGCGCGGCGCCCGCGAAAACGTCGGCGAAGTGCCGGCCGAGGGCGCCGATCGCTCGGCCTTCCGGAAACTCGTTGAAGTCCCCGCCGATCACAGCGGGTCCGTTTCCGGCCGCTTGGAGCACCACCCGTTCCAGCTCCGCTCCGTGACGACGTCGCTCGGCCGGGCGGAGTCCCAGGTGAACGGAGGCGGCGATCAGCCGGCGCGTTCCGTCCGAAACCTGCGCGACGAGCACGCCGCGCGGATAGAAGCGCGCGCTCCGAGGGAACCGGTGAAGGCGGTAGGAACCGAGCCGCCAGGGGAACCGGACCAGGACGGCGTTCTTCACGCGACGGCGCGGGAACGACAAGGGATCGTTCGCGACCTGCATCCCGAGCATCGCGCCCATCCGCAGGAGCGACATCCGCGGCCCCGACTCCTGGAGAAGGAGCACGTCGGGCTCCAGGGAACGGATCGTGCGAGCGACCGCGGGAACGCCCGACCGGAGGCCGTGGACGTTCCACGTCATCAGGCGAAGTGAGGCCTGGAGCGGGGGTTCTCGGTCGACCTGAGCTCACCTCCCGGGGGCCGCTCAGGATATCCACGGATGCGGAGGGGCTGCGTCTCGCGCCGAGCACGACTAGGATTTCCCGCAGGCCAGGTCTGGAGGTCATCGGATGAGTCAGGAAGGATCGGCGGCAGGCTTCGAGCAGGCGTCCGCCGACGCCGCCCGTCTCGCGAGCGAGCTCGCGGAGATCCGCAAGCAGCTCACGGAGCTCCGGGAGCAGAACGCGAAGTTCCTCGCGACGGATCCGGTGACGGGAAAAGGACCGACCGCGGCTCCGGCCGCGAAGGAGCCCGCCAAGCAACCGCCGGTCGCGAAGACGATCGGCGCGAACGCGAAGGCCGGCCAAACCGCTGCCGGGGCTGGCGCCAAGGAATCCGGCGCCAAAGGCGCCGCACCGAAGGAAGCCGCCAAGGAGCCTCAGGCGGGATCGCCGTCGAAGCAGCCGCAGATGGCCGCCGCCGCGCGACCGGCGACCTCCACCTCCGGGCCTGCCGCTTCCACTCCGGAGGCCGGCTCGAAGCCGGGGACCGACCAGACCGGCGAGCAGGCTCCCGCCGAGGACGCCGACACCGGCAAGAAGCGCTGGTGGAAGAAGCAGAGGCCCGATCCGAAGGACACCGGCTTCTGAGGACGGCACGCGGCGGTAATCTGTTCCGCGAGCGGCCGAGGAGCGATCGACGATGACGCAGTTCCTGGACTGGTTGAACACCACGACGTTCCTGAACATCTCGGTGATGCAGTGGATCGGAATCCTGTTCGCGCTGACGCTCCTCGCCATCGCCACGGTCGTGATCCTCTTCCTGGTCCTGCTCGACGGCCGGATCGGACGGTTGGAGAACCCGCCTCCGAGCTGACCCGAGGGGTTGCCCCAATCGAACATACGTTCTACTCTTCCTCCGATGCCTCCAGAGCGCCTCTTCGAGCTCCGCCGCCGGACCTTCGACACACCGGAGTTCCGCGGCATCGAGTTCATCGAGTCCGAGTGCAAGACGATCATCAACTCGGTTCCGGGGAACGCTCTGCCGTTCAACTGGACCATCAATCCGTACCGCGGCTGCTCCCACGCGTGCACCTATTGCTTCGCGCGGCCCACGCACACGTATCTCGACATGAACGCCGGGAAGGACTTCCAGTCGAAGATCGTGGTGAAGGTGAACGCGCCGCAGGTGCTCCGCCGCCAGCTCGCCTCGAAGCGTTGGAAGGGCGAGCCCATCGCCATGGGAACGAACACCGACCCGTACCAGCGGGCGGAGGGGCGGTACCGTCTGATGCCGGAGATCATCCGGGCGCTGACGGACTACCGGAACCCCTTCTCGATCCTGACGAAGGGCACCCTGATCCTCCGCGACATCGGGCTCCTCCAGGCGGCCGCGGAGGTAGCGGAGGTCTCCACCGCGTTCTCGATCGGAACGCTCGACGAGGACGTCTGGCGCAAGACGGAGCCCGGAACGCCCCATCCGAGAAAGCGGGTCGAGGCGGTCGCGGAGCTGAACCGCGCTGGGATCCCGTGCGGCGTCCTGATGGCGCCCGTGCTGCCCGGCATCAGCGACTCCCCGAGGCAGCTCCGACAGGTCGTGGAGGCCTGCATCGACGCTGGTGCGACCCACGTCTCGCCGATCCTGCTCCACCTCCGCCCGGGGGTGAGGGAGGAGTTCATGCCCTGGCTCGAGGAGGCCTACCCGGATCTCGTCCCGCGCTACGAGGAGATGTACGCGCGCGCGTACGGCCCCAACGCGGACCGGAAAGCCCTCGGCGCCCGAGTCGCGGGGATCGTTCGCGGGCTCGGCGGCCTCAAGCCGTGGGAGGCGTCGTCGAAGTCGAACGTGAGTTTCCGTCGTATGACGTTCGTGGAGACGCGAGACGCGCCCGACGGGTGTGGCCCGGGAAAACAGCTCTCGCTGGTCTGACGTTCGCTCCGTCCGCGGATGTGGGACGCTTCCGCTCGATGGCGATGACCGACGAGATGGACCGTCTGCTCGAGCTTCAGGAGCGCGACTCCGCGCTTGACCGGCTCCGCTCTCGGCGCGAGGAGATCGAGTCCGGCGAGGAGATCCGGCGTCTCCGCGGCAGCGTCGAGGACGTGGAGCGAACCCTCGGCGAGCTCCGGCTCGCGCACGATGCCGTGACCGCGGAGCAGCGCCGTCTCGAGAACGAGATCGACTCGGTCTCCCGGAAGTCCGAGGCGGAGCAGAAGCGGCTCTACGACGGCACGATTGTGAACGTGAAGGAGCTCGACGCGCTTCAGGCCGAGATCAAGAACCTGGGGGAGCGACGCGGCCGTCGCGAGGACGACGTGCTCGAGCGGATGGAGCGTCGTGAGGAGCTCGAGACCCGCATCGCGAAAGCCGAGGCCGATGTCACGTCCGCCCGCGAATCCCTCGAGCAGCGAAGCGCGGGCAGCGCGACGGAGCTCGAGCAGATCTCCAGGGACACCGGCACCTTTCAGGAGCAGCGCGAAGCCCTCGCGGCAGGGATCGACGACGAGCTCCTGGAGCTCTACGAGGACCTCCGCGCGCAGAAGCGCGGCGTCGGCGTCGCGGCGCTCGTCGACGGGGTGTGCCAGGGCTGTCATCAGAAACTCTCCGCGATGGAGCTGGACAGGCTGAAGAAAACGACCGGCATCAAGAGGTGCGAATACTGCCGACGGATCCTGGTCACTCGCTGATCGTCTCCACTGACGGCGCGTCGCGGGGGAACCCGGGCCCCGCCGGCTACGGCGTCTCGATCGCGGGTCCCGACGGAACGATCATCGAGGAGCTCGCGAAGGGGATCGGCATCGCGACGAACAACGTCGCGGAGTACACGGCAGCGCTCGAGGGTCTCCGCAAGGCCGCGGAGCTGGGCGCGAAGGACGTGCTGCTGCGCTCGGACAGCCGGCTGCTGATCGAGCAGCTCTCCGGCCGATATCGGGTGAAGAATCCGACCCTGCAGCGGCTCCATGCGGAGGCGCGGAAGCTCGCCAAGGGGTTCGAGCGCGTGCGTTACGAGCACGTGCGCCGGGAGCTGAACAAGGAGGCGGACCGCCTCGCGAACCTCGGCGTCGACGAGTGGCTCGACGCGGGCGGCGATCCCACGCCACCGGGAACCGGGATCACCGAACGGCTCTGGGAGGCCCCGGAATCGGGTCCGCGGGACGGTTGAGAGTCGCGTCCGACGCGCGACGACCGCAGAGCGAGGCACGTATCGGAGCGAGCCGAACAGTGCACTCCTATACTGCCCGCAGCGGAGGAGTGCGCCGGGCGGCCGCGGGAGGTTCGCCTCTCGAGGAAAGTCCGGACTCCACAGGGCAGGGTGCTGGGTAACGCCCAGGCGCGGCGACGCGCGGACAGTGCCACAGAGAACAGACCGCCCTTCGGGGCAAGGGTGAAACGGTGAGGTAAGAGCTCACCAGCGGATCGGGCGACCGATCCGGCTCGGCAAACCCCACTCGGAGCAAGGCCAAGCAGGAAGCGCTCGAGGACGGCCCGTCCGAGCTTCCGGGTAGGCCGCACGAGGGCTCGCGAAGAGCCCCGGTGGGCCGCAAGGCCCTCAGAGAGATGGTCGCCGCTCCGGTTCCGCCGGAGCACAGGATCCGGCTTACAGGCGAACTCCTCCGCTCGCCTCGCTTCTGGCGACCGAGTCAGACGAGGTCGTCACGGCGGCGCTCATCGCGTCGCGGAGCTGTTCTCCGGCGTGGTAGCTCGAGCGCACGAGCGGGCCGGCCTCCACGTGCGCGATGCCGAAGTCTCGCCCGGTCGCCGCGTGCGCCTCGAACTCTTCGGGCGTCACCCAACGGTCGACCGGGAGATGGAACGCCGTCGGCTGCAGGTACTGACCGATCGTGACGATCTCGCATCCGGCCTCAGCGAGGTCGGCGAGCGCATCGGCGACTTCCTCCGGTCGCTCACCCATGCCGAGGATGAGGTTCGACTTCGTGACCTGATCCGCTCGGACGCGCTTGGCGATTCGGAGCACCTCAAGCGATCGGTCGTAGCCGAACGCCGGGCGGATGCGCGCGTGCAGCCGCCGGACGGTCTCCAGGTTGTGCGCGAACACGTCCGGTCCGGCGTCGATCACGGTCGCGATGTCGCGCTCTCCGCCCTTGAAGTCGGAAGGGAGCACCTCCACGCCGCAGGCCGGAACCGCCTCACGCACCGCCCGGATCGCGCGCGCCCAGATCGCAGCTCCGCCGTCGGGGAGATCGTCGCGAGCCACCCCGGTCAGCACCACGTACCGGAGATCCATCGCCCGCACGGCCTCGGCGATACGCTCCGGCTCGTTCTCGTCGACGGCCCTCGGCTTCGCGGTCATCACGTCGCAGAAGCCGCATCGCCGCGTGCACCGGTCGCCGAGGAGCAGGAACGTGGCCTCGCGCTCTTCCCAGCACTCGTAGATGTTCGGGCAGCTCGCCTCCTCGCACACGGTGTGGAGGTCGAGGCCGCGCATGATGCCCTTCAGGTCGCGGAAGTTCGGCCCAGTCTTCGCCCGCACCTTCAGCCACGGAGGCTTGCGGCTCACCGGCCGCGCCGTCTGCGCGCAGCCGATCGCGTGCGCGACGTGGGTGTCACCGAGCGACTCTTCGGCGGCGGACCCGGAGGGAGCGTCAGCCGGCGCGACTGCCTCGCTCGTCGAGACGATCGGCAGGTAGAGCCGTCGGTTCCTCGGATTGTGATCCGTGCGCCCCATCTCCTCGAAGTCTATCTGCGGGATGTCGTACGACTTCCGCTCGGGCGGATGCCTCCTCGGAGGGATCCGTCGCGGAATCGGCCTCGGGGTGGTGCTCCGGCAGGAAGACGCGGAACGACGCGCCGCCGCCCTCGCGGTCCTCCACCCAGGCGCGTCCGCCGTGGAGCTCCGCGAACCGCGCCACCAGGGAGAGCCCGATGCCGGTGCCGGGGGAATGCCGCGATTCGGTCGGGCCCTGGCGGAACGGCTCGAAGATGTCGTCGCGGAGCTCCTCCGGAACGCCGGCGCCGTCGTCCTCCACCACGATGAGCGCCCCGTCTCGCTCCGGTTGCACGCGCACCCAGATGCCGGAGTCGCTGGACGTGTGCTTCCCCGCGTTCGCGACGAGGTTCTCGACGATCCGCTCGACCTTCGGGGGGTCCACGGGGATCACGATCGCGTCGCTCTCGACCAACACCCGGCGATCGGCGACCGTCTCCATCCCTTCGACCGTGCGCCGGACGAGCGCGCCGAGGTCCATCGGCCGGAACTGCGGCGTGAGGATGCCGCGGTTCAGCCGGTCGATGTCGAGGAGATCCTTCAGCAGCCCGTCGAGCTTCCGCGCGTTCGCGGACAGGCGTGCGAGGAGGTCGGTCTCGTCCTCCGCATCGAGGTTGTGGCGCTCGAGCGTGAGGGCGAGGCCGAGGATCGACGTCAATGGGCTCCGGAGCTCGTGCGACACCGCTGCGAGGAACGTGTTCTTCAACTCGTCGAGGGCACGCAGCTGTTCCGCTGCCTCGCGCTCGCGGCGCTCGCTCTCCTGGAGGGCCTGTTCCGCGAGCTTTCGTTCCGTGATGTCGAACATCACGCCCTGCACGAGGGTCGGCTCGCCGTCGTCGCCGCGGAGAACCACCGCCTCGTCGCGGATCCACAGCTCCTTGCCGTCGCGCCGCCGGAGGCGGTATTCGACGCTGAACGGTTCGTTTCCCAGCGCACCGCGTCGCGAGTCCTCGAGCGCGCGATCTCGGTCGTCCGGATGGAGGTACTCCTCCCAGACGTCGTCGTCCACGTACTCCTGCGCGGTGACGCCGAGCATCGACTCGATCTGCGGGCTGACGTAGACGGGCGTCATCGCCTCGTCGGGCCGGTCGATGTACAGGACGGCCGGGATGTGTTCGACCATCGCCCGGTACCGCGTCTCGGTCTCGCGGAGTTGCTCCTCCGCCGTCTTGCGGTCGGTGATGTCGAGCATGACGCCGCTCAGGAACTGCGGTTCGCCGTCCGCGTCCATGATCACCTCCGCCTCGTCCCGGAGCCAGACCACCCGCGCGTCGCGGGTGACCATGCGGTACTCCGACACGAGAGGACGGAGCGTGTCTCGGCTCTCGTTCTCCTCGGCCATCACGCGCTCCACGTCGTCCGGATGGATCTGCTCAAGCCAGATCCGCGGGTTCTCGATCCATTCCTGCTGCGTGAACCCGAGGATCGATTCCACCTGGGGGGAGACGTAGAGCCACGGTGCGCCCTCACCCATCACGGCCGTGTACGTGATCGCGGGGATGCGCTCCACGAGGGTGCGGTACTTCTCCTCGGCCTCGCGCAGCTGCTGCTCCGCCAGCTTCCGTGCGGTGATGTCCATGCGGACGCCCTGCCAGGCCTGCGGGTTACCGTCCGCGTCGCGGAGGAGGACCGCCTCGTCGCGAACCCACACGACCGAGCCGTCACGGGCGACCATCCGGTACTCCTGGATGAAGGTCTCCCCCGACCGCTCCGTGCGCTCGTCCTCGGCCAGAACGCGATCCCGGTCGTCGGGATGGATGCGCGACTGCCACATGCCCGGAACGGCGAGCCACTCCTCCGCGGAGTACCCGAGGAGCGCCTCCACCTGCGGGCTCACGTATTGCGCCGTGATCGACTGTCCGTATTCGGTCATGTAGGTGATCGCGGGGATCTGCTCGATCAGCGTGCGGTACTTCGCCTGCGTCTGGCGAGCCTGATCCTCGGTCTGCTCGCGCGCGATCGCAGCGGAGAGCGTCTCCGCCGCGGTGCGGAGCGCGTCCATCTCCGCCTGGCTCCACGACCGCGGTTCACGGCAGTCGTCGAACCCGACGAATCCCCACGTTTCGCCGCCCGGCCGGATCGGCACGAACGCGGTGGAGAGGATGTCGCCGCTCGCGAGCACCTCCCGCTCCGACTCCGGGAACTCCGAGATCGGTCCTGAGAACGTCCGGCCCGCGCCGAGCTCACGCTCCCACCGCGCGAACCTCGGACGATACGGGTAGCCGGCGCTCGATTCCTCGCGGCCGAGCGGTTCGACGCCGTCGTCCACCCACTCGTAGCGCATCCACATCAGAGGCTCGCCGTCCCCGCGGAAGGTGTTCTCGTAGACGTACGCGCGACTCGCGCCGGCCGCGCGTCCGAGGCGCTCGAGGACCTCACCGATCGACTCCTCCCACGCGGAGGTGCGGAGGAACCGCTCCGCCGCGAAGCCGACCGCCTGAAGGATCGCGTCCTGGCGGCCGAGGACCCGCTCCGCCTCCTTGCGGGCGGTCACGTCGATCAACACGCCCTGCCACGTGACGGCCGCGCCGTCGGAGTCGCGGACGAGCATCGCTTCGTCGCGGACCCATACGGTCCGGCCGTCCTTCGCGATCAGTCGGTACTCCATCTGGAAGTCCTCGCCCGTCCGGTTCGTGCGATCGGTCTCGACGCGGACGCGTTCGAGGTCGTCCGGATGCACGAGCCGGAGCCACAACTGCGGATCCGCGAGCCGCTCCTCCACGGTGTAGCCGAGGAGCCGTTCGTACTGCGGGCTGATGTAGAGCGCGGTGTTCTCCTCGTCGACGGCGTGGACGTAGATCACAACGGGAAGCTGCTCGACGAGCGTCCGATACCGCGCCTCCGCCTCGAGCGCCTGCTCCTCGGCGAGGTGCTGATCGGTGACCTCCACCATCACGCCCTGGTAAAGCGCCGGGTCCCCGCGCTCGTCGCGGGTCAGGAGCATCGCCTCGTCGCGGATCCACATCGAGCGTCCCTCGCGAGACGTGAAACGGTAGTCGGCGATGAACGGCTCGCCGGTCCGCGACGCGCGCTCCCACTCCGCCAGCACCCACTCCTTGTCGGCCGGGTGGACGTGCTTCTCCCACAACCCCGGGTCGCGCTCCCACTCCTCCTGCGTGTAGCCGAGGAGGGACTCCACCTGCGGGCTGATGTAGTCGGCTTCGACCGCGCCGGTCGGGTTGCGCGAGTCCCAGACGTAGGTGACGGCCGGAACCTTCTCCACGAGGGTGCGGAAGCGGGACTCGGCCTCCTGGAGGCGGCTCTCCGCGCGCTTGCGATCCGTGATGTCGCGGACGACGATCTGTCCGCCCGGTTTCTCGCCGTACGCGATCGGGATGCCCGCCACCTCGACGTCGATCACGCGGCCGTCGAGGCGAACGAATCGCTGCTCGAGCAGCGGCGCGGCCGTGCCCTCTTCCTCCGCGCGAACACGCTGCTCGACGACCCGCCGGTAATCGGGGTGGACGACCTCCAGGTACGGCTTGCCGATCAGATCCGAGGGTGCGTCAGCGCCGAGGAGGCGAGCGGCCGACGCGTTGGCGAACACGAAGCGTCCGTCCGCGTGCACGAGGATCGCGTCGGGGGAGAGGTCGACGAGGTCGCGATAGCGGCGCTCGCTCTCGACGAGGGCGCTCTCGGCCTCTCCGCGTGCCGACGCCTGGCGCAGGGTCTCACGCGAGCGAAGGAGCGAGAGCACGGCGAGGCCGACGGTCACCGCGGCCAGCACGGCGAGCACGAGGTCGGCGTGGAACAGCGGATGCTCACGCGAGAGCCCTCGAACGTGCTCGGGGAGGTTCAGGACGACGCACAGGATCAGGACGATCGCTCCGGCGACCAACGCGCCTGTGAGGTCCCGGAGCGTGCGCGCGCGATGCTCGCGCGCGTCGCTCGGATCTGTGCCCATACCGTCCACCTCTCGACGGTTGGGTTATCGACGCGTGGCTGGGCGTCCTGAAGGTCGAGTCGTAACCCGCTCGGAGCTCCGGGACGCGGAGGCGGGGGAGGCCGAACGGCCTAGAAGGCTGCGAGCTCCCGCATGGCCCCGTAGACGCGCTCGGCGTCGGGCATGAACGCGTGCTCCAGGGCCGTCGAGAACGGCATGGCGGGGGAGTCCGGCCCGGCTACCCGCACGAGCGGCCCATCGAGATCGAAGAGGAGCTCCTCGGCGATCGTCGCCACGATCTCCGCTCCCGCCCCGTAGGAGCGGTTGTCCTCGTAGACGACCATGGCCTTGCCGGTCTTGCGGACCGACGCCAGGATCGTGGAGCGGTCGAGCGGGGCGAGCGTCCGCGCATCCATCACCTCCGCGGAAGCTCCCTCCCGCTCCTGGAGGAACTCGGCCGCCTCGAGGCAGGCGTGCGTCATCAAGCCGTACGCGATCACCGTGAGGTCGCGCCCCTCGCGCTTCACGTCCGCGACCCCGATCGGCACGTCCAACGGTTCGGCCGGAACCTCTCCCTTGATCAGCCGGTACGTCCGCTTGTGCTCTAGGAAGAGCACCGGATCGGGATCCTTGATGGCGGAGCGGAGAAGTCCCGCCGCATCCGCCGGCGTGGAGGGCAGCACCACCTTCAACCCGGGCACGTGCGCGTACGTCGCCTCGATCGAC
>JBJMLP010000184.1:0-4503 GCA_045805245.1 Actinomycetota bacterium
GAAGCGACGCCACCGTCCCGGCGTTCGCGACGTAGAGGTTCTCGATCCGCCAGACGTACGGCACGTGTTTGTGGCCGCTCAGCACGACGTTGACCCCCGCACCCATCAGCACCTCGAGGAGGTCGCCCGCGTCGGAGACGGTGCTCCGCTCCCGCCCGGTCCCGGGAACGGGCAGCAGGTGGTGATGCAGCGCGAACACCTTGAGCTCCGCGGCGACGGCGAACTGCTCGCGGATCCAGTCGTATCGCTCGCGGCCGATCTGGCCTTCGTTGAGGTCCGGCTCGCTGGAGTCGGCGCCGACGACCCGCACGCCGGAGACGTCGGTCATCCAGTGGCGCGGTCCGATCAGCTCCTCGAAATGGAGGTAGCCGACGTTCCGAGCGTCGTGGTTCCCGGTGACGGTCACGATCTGCGCGTCCAGCCGCTCGGCGTACGCGACCCAGTTCTTGTACTCCTGGCGGTATCCCTCGTTGGTGAGGTCTCCGGTGCAGACGATCAGATCGGGCGCGAGCTCGTTTAGCTCGGAGATGACCCGGTTCATCAGGTTCGGCACGAAGTAGGGCGAACCGACATGCGGGTCGGAGATGTGGGCGATCGTGACCACGACGCGCTCAGTCTAGCCGTGCGCAGCTGGGGCAGGCTTGTTCAGCCGTCGGCTCCAGGCGGAGCAGATCCCGCCCGCAGGCCGGCGCGCATCCCGCCGTCCACGACGAGCGTGGTTCCGGTGCAGAACGAGGACTCGTCGCTCGCCAGGAACACCGCCGCGTTGGCGACGTCCTCCGCGGCGCCGATGCGACCGAGCGGCGGGCGGAACCAAGTCGACGGATCGTCGTCGCGGTGCTCCTCGCCCGGCGGCGTCAGGTGCCGCATGCCGGGCGCGATGTCGCCCGGGCAGATCGCGTTGGAGCGGACGCCGTCCGCCCCTCCGTCGAGCGCGAGCATGCTGGAGAGCATCACGAGGGCGGCCTTCGACACCGAGTACGCGCCGATCTCGTGCTCGCCGAGAACGCCTGCGTCGGAGGAGATGTGGATCATGGCGCCCGGCCGCTCCCGAAGGTGCGGGTACGCCGCCTTCGCGTACAGGAAGGGCCCGCGGAGGTTCACGCCTATGATCTCGTCGAACAGCTCGTCGGGCGTGTCCAGGATGCGCGCCTCCGTTCCGATGCCGGCGTTGTTCACCAGGATGTCGATGCCGCCCATCTCGGCCGCGGCCTCCTCCACGGAGCTCCGCACCTGGGCCGCGTCGGCGGCGTCGGCCCGGAGGAACCGCGAGCGCTGAGAGCCGCCGAGCCGCTCCTCGGCGTCCCGTCCGAGTTGCACGTTCCGTCCGGTAAAGGCGACGCGAGCGCCCTCGGCGAGGAAACGCTCGGTGATCGCGTACCCGAGGCCGGTCGTTCCTCCGGTGACGAGCGCTCTTCTGCCTTCCAGTCGCATGGATCCCTCCGATCCGGGCGATGCCGTGTGGGACGATACCCGGACGCCGTGAACCTCCTCGACCTCGTCCTGATCGCGCTGATCGCCCTCGCGGCGCTCTCCGGTTTCCGGCGCGGCGCGGTCCTCCAGCTGCTCACCTACGGCGGGTTGATCGCGGGCCTCATCGTGGGAGCCGTCGTCGCCCCCGCGTTCGCGGCCCTGTCGGATGATCCGTCGACGCAGGCGGCGATCGCGGCCGGAACCCTGCTGGTCTTCGCGGGACTCGGCGACGTCGCGGGATGGGTCGTCGGCTCGCGTGTACGCGCCGTCGCTCGCACGTCCCGATTCTCGCCGGCCGACTCCGCGGGCGGCTCGATCGTCGCGGTCGGCGCGGTGCTCGTGTGCACGTGGTTCATCACGCTGAACCTCGTCAACGGCCCGATCCCGGAGCTCGCGACGCAGATCCGCGGCTCGACGATCGTTCAGACCTTGGGCGAGGTGCTTCCCGAGCCGCCGTCGATGCTCGCGGAGGTCCGGCGGTTCCTGAACCGGTTCGACTTCCCGGAGGTGTTCACCGGCTTCCCTCCGGCGCCGGCAGGGCCGGTGCGGGCGCCGACCGCCGCTCAAGCGCGGCATGCGTTCTCGAAATCAAGTGAGAGCACGGTGCGCATCGTCGGACAGGCCTGCGGACGCATCCAGGAGGGAAGCGGCTTCGTCGTCGCGCCCGACTACGTCTTGACGAACGCGCACGTCGTCGCGGGTGTCGGGGCTCCCCGCGTGCAGGAGCAGAACGGCGCGGAGCAGGGGGGAACCGTCGTCCTCTACGACCCCGCGGTGGACGTCGCGGTGCTCAGGACGACCGAGAGCCCCGGGCCGGCGCTCCACCTCGACGCGTCGGAGGAGGATCGCGGAGCGCGAGGCGCCGTCGTCGGTTATCCGGGCGGCGGCGATCTCACCGGCACCGCCGCGGCGGTCCGGGGAACGATCCAGGCCGTCGGTCGAGACATCTACGGGAACGGCACCGTGACGCGCCAGGTGTACGAGCTCCAGTCGGAGATCCGTCCGGGGAACTCCGGAGGGCCGTTCGTCCTCGTGGACGGGCAGGTTGCGGGCCTCGTGTTCGCAGCTTCGACGACGGACCCGGAGATCGGCTACGCCCTCACGTCGGCGGAGGTCCTCCCCGACGTGCGGCGCGCGATCGGAAGGACGACACCGGCTTCGACGGGCGCGTGCGTCCGCTGACCCGTCGCTACTCCTCCATCACGACGCGGACGTCGCCTTCGCGCGAGAGCAGCGAGAACGAGGTGATCTCCCCCTCTCGGCGGAACACGAGCGACAGCCGGCTGTCGCCGACGCGGAGGTTCCGGAGTTCGACGGTGTTGAGCCACGGCGGCAACTGTGGCTGGTTCACGGTGAGAAGTCCCTCGTCGCCGCGCGCGGAAACCCCGAGCATCGCCTGCAGCATCAGGAACGGCGCGCCGGCGGCCCACGCCTGCGGCGAACACGCGACCGGATAGCTCACCGGACGGTTCGGGCTTCGGCGCGTGAATCCGCAGAACAGCTCCGGGAGCCGGAGGTAGTCCGCATAGATCGCCGCGTCGAAGACCGCGGTCGCGACTCGATTCGTCCAGCGCGGGAACCCGTACCGCTTGAGGCCGGCCGCGATCAACGCGTTGTCGTGCGGCCACACCGATCCGTTGTGGTAGCTCATCGGGTTGTACGCGGCCGCCTCCATGCTCATCGTGCGGATCCCCCAACCCGAGAACATGTCGGAGGTGAGGAGCCGCCGCGAGAGGAGCTCCGCCTTCTCGCGGTCGACGATGTCGCAGTAGAGGCCGTGGCCGGGATTCGACATGATCGTGCGGACCTGGCGCTTGTCGCCGTCCAACGCCCCGGCGAAGAAGCCCTCGTCCTCCATCCAGAAGACCTCGTTGAAACGCTTGCGCAGGGTGGCCGCCTGCTCCACCAGATCGCTCGCGCGGCTGCGGTATCCGAGCGCCGCGAACGCGTCGGCGATCCGGAGCTTCGCGAGGTAGACGTACGCTTGAACCTCCGCGAGCGCGATCGGTGGCTCTGCGAGGCGGCCATCCGCGTGCACGATCGAGTCCCAGGAGTCCTTCCACCCCTGGTTCCGGATGCCGCTCGGCGAGCGCGTCTGGTACTCCACGAAGCCGTCGCCGTCGAGATCGCCATAGCGGTCGATCCAGCCGAGCGCCGCCTCCGCGTTCGGAAGCAGCGACCGCACGAACCCCTCGTCGCCCGTCCATCGGAAGTACTGCGCGAGCAGGATCAGGAACCACGGCGTCGAGTCCACGGAGCCGTAGTACGGCGAGTGAGGCACGATTCCCGCGCGGGAGAGCTCTCCGGAACGGAGCTCGTGGAGGATCTTGCCGGGCTGTTCGTCGCGCCAGTCATCCTCCTTCGTTCCCTGCGATGCCGCGAGGATCTCGAGCACCTGGCGCGCGGGCTCCGGAGAGATCATCAGCATCTGATGGGCCGCGATCATCGAGTCGCGACCGAAGAGCGTCACGTACCAGGGGATCCCCGCCGCGAGGAAGGCGCCGTCCGGCGTCGTGGTGTACAGCGCGCGGAGGTCGCGCAGGCACCGATTGAGCATCTGGTCGTACACCTCGTTGTCGGTGATGACCTGGGTGCTGTCCCGCTCCCACTCCTCGTAGGAACGGCGGAGCTCGTGCACCGCGACGTCGAACTCCTTCGGAACGGGCTGCTGCGGCTCGACGATCGGCATCACGGTGATCCCGAAGAGCTTCGTCTGGTAGGCGCCGAGCCGGACGCGGAACGACGCGATCACGTCGTCGCCCCGTTCCTCCACGGTGTCGGGAGGCGGAGCGAACTCCACCTGGGTGACTCGGTGGAGCCCGTCGCGTCCGAGGTAACGGAATCGGATGACGCTTCCTTCGATCTCCGTCGGCTCGAGCGTTCCCCGCACCTCGGTCGTCATCCCCCGGACCTCGAAGATGTCCGCGAAGTCGGCGGCGAACGTGAACTCCAGATCCAGCTCGACGGGGAACGCGTTGTAGTTCTTGATGCGCGCCCGCTCGAACAGCCGGCCGTTGATCGCACGGATCC
>JBJMLP010000185.1:0-9374 GCA_045805245.1 Actinomycetota bacterium
CGAACCACGTCGAGGAGATCTCCACGATCGCGGGCGTCTTTCCGGACGCGCGCTTCATCCACGTGATCCGGGACGGCCGCGACGTGGCGCTCTCCTACCTCGATCGGCCGTTCGGCCCGGCGAACGTCTGGGACGCGGCGCGTCAGTGGGATCGGCAGGTCCGTGCGGGCGTCCGCGACGGACGTCCGCTCGGGGACCGGTACCTGGAGGTGCGCTACGAGCGTCTGGTCGAGGACCCGGAGGAGACGCTCCTGGACCTTTGCCGCTTCGTCGACCTCGAACCACGGCCGGAGATGCTGCGGTTCTTCGAGGGCGGGGCCGAGGTCCTCGCGCCGGCCGAGCGCGGGAACCATCCGAGCGCGTCTCGGCCGATCACGAAAGGGCTCCGCGACTGGCGGACGGAGATGGAGCCGAAGGACGTCGAGGCGTTCGAGGCCGTCGCCGGGCCGCTGCTCTCCGAGCTCGGCTACGAGCGTCGGTTCGAGAGCCTGTCGGCCGCGACGTCGCTCCGAGCTTTCGTTGAGATGCGCCGGCGCGACGCCCGGGCCGCGCGGCTCGCGGCGGAACGACGCCTTCGCCCGTCAGCTGCGCGTCGCTGAGGTCGCCTCGGGGTCGATGACCCGGCCGAGGCGGCCCGAGAGGCCGTCCCGGAGCCCGCGCCACCAGAGCCCGAGCGCACGGCGTTTCCCCGGCTCGAAGGCGAGGATCGCGAACGGCTTGCCGACGACGACCGGCAGAAGCTTCCACGTTCGTCTCCACAGCGGCCCGCGGTAGCCGAGCCTGATGTGCACGGTGTTCCGCACCTCGTAATAGAGCCGCCACGTCCGCTCCGAGCGCCGCGATCGCGTTTCGGTGTGGTGCCGCACGCGCGCCTCCGGAACGCGGACGCGCCGGAAGCCGGCGAGGTGCGCGCGGTAGAAGTACTCCGTGTCCTCGGCCCAGAAGAACAGCTCGGTCCGCGGATACCCGATCGAGCGGATCACCTCGGCGTCGATCAACGCGCCGGTCCACGCGGGTGGAGAGGTCTCCGCCCCGCCCGCTCGGACCTGCGTCGGGAGCGCCAGTGCCGCCCACGCCGACAACAAGCGTGCGAGGCATTCGGGTTCCGGCTCGACGTCGTCGTCGACCGTCCAGACGCGTTCGGCGCCGCGCTCGATCGCGATGCGCATCCCGCGGTCGTATCCGCCGGCCGGTCCGATGTTGGAGCCGGTCGCGACGACGGTGACACCGTCACGACCCTCGAGCGCCGACGCCGCGTCGCCGCCGTTGTCGACGACGATCGTCACGTCCGGGTTCACCGTCTGACGCTCGATCGCTTCGATCGTTCGCACGAGTGACTCGGGGCGGCGGTAGGTGACGACGACGGCGGCTACGAACGGTTCGCGCGTCACGGTGCCCGCGAGTCTAGCCATCGGAGGATCCGCGAACGCCCAACGGGCGGTTCGGCGAGGACGCGTCGCTAGACTGCTCGGCGATGGAGACCCGGCGCGAACCGGAGCCGGTGGGCGAGGAGCCCGCCGCGCGGCAGGCACAGGAGCCGGAGGAGGACGACCTCGGCCCCGTCCCGGAGGCACAGGTCGCGGAGGAGGCGGCGACCCATTCCGCGATCCCGCGCGTCCGGCCCCGGACGACGGCGGAACTCGATCGCGATCCTCCTGCCCGGCAGCGGTACCGGACGCCGGTCCGCCTCTCGCTCAAGGAGCTCGTCGCGTCGCGGGAGCTCCTCCTCACGTTCGTGGAGCGCGACCTCCGCGTCCGCTACAAGCAGGCGGTCCTCGGAGGCGTGTGGGCGATCCTCCAACCGCTGGTGCTGATGGTGATCTTCACGGTCGTGTTCGGGAAGATCGCGAAGATCCCGCACGGGGGGGCGCCGTATCCCCTCTTCTCCTACTCGGCGCTCGTGCCCTGGGGATTCTTCTCGGGAGCGATCGCCTACGGCACGAACGCGATCGTCACGAACGCGCCGATCATCCGCAAGACCTACTGCCCGCGGGAGCTCTTTCCGATCTCCTCGGTGCTCTCCTCCGGGTTCGACTACCTGATCTCGCTCGCGATCCTGCTCGGGATGCTGCTTGCGTTCGGATACCCGCCTACGCGCACGTGGCTCGCGTTCCCATTGCTGCTGCTGGTCCTCGTGCTGATGATCGCCGTGCTGACGATGATCGTCTCGGCCGCGACGGTGTACTTCCGCGACATCCGCTACGCGACGCCGATGGTTCTCCAGGTGCTGCTGTACGCGACGCCGATCGCGTATCCGCTCTCGCGCGCGCAGGCGGCGCTTCCGCCGGCCCTGCGCGGGCTCTATCCGTACCTGAATCCGCTCGTGCCGGTGATGGACGGATTCCGCCGCATCCTGGTGTTCGGGCAATGGCCGCAGTGGGCGCCCCTGACCTTCGCCGGTGTCGGGAGCGCGGTCGCGCTCGTCGGAACGTACTGGTGGTACAAGCGGATCGATCGGAGCTTCGCGGATGTCATCTAACGGAGCACCGGTCGTCCGGCTGGAGCATGTGTGGAAGCGCTTCAAGCTCGGGGAGCGTCGCAAGGGCATCACGACGAAGGGAACGCTCTCCGGCCGGGTCACCTCCGCACTCGAACGGTCGGGCGTGAAGTCTGGCGGCGACTCGCCCCTGGAGAACATCTGGGCGCTCGCAGACATCTCCTTCGACATCGCCGACAGCGAGGCGGTCGGCATCATCGGTCCGAACGGCAGCGGGAAGTCCACGTCGCTGAAGCTGATCTCGCGCATCACCGACCCGTGGTCGGGAACGGTGAAGACGAAGGGCCGTATCGGCTCGCTGATCGAGATCAAGAGCGGCATCCATCCCGAGCTCACCGGGCGGGAGAACACCTATCTGTACGGCGCGATCCTGGGGCTCTCCCGCAAGGACATCCGGCGCCGGTTCGACGAGATCGTCGAGTTCGCCGAGCTCGGCCGGTTCATCGACACGCCGGTGAAGCGCTACTCCAGCGGGATGGAGGTGCGTCTCGGCTTCTCCGTCGCGGTGCATCTGGAGCCCGACATCCTGCTGATCGACGAGGTGCTCTCCGTGGGGGACGAGTCCTTCCAACGGAGGTGTCTCGAGCGGATGGACCTCCTTCGCGACCGGGGACAGACGATCGTGTTCGTCTCGCACGTGTTGCCGGACGTGGCACGGCTGTGCCGACGTGTCGTCTATCTCGACCGGGCGACGATCCGCGCCGACGGGCCGGCGGAGGACGTCATCGCGCTGTACCTGCGCGACGTCGAGGAGCACGTCCTCTAGGACGGGCGCTTCGTCTCCGCCGCGTCGCGGACCTTGCGGACGACCTTCCGCGCGCGGCCCTGCGCGAGCCGGATCTGGCGATCGAGCTCCACGCCGGTTCCCGCCCGGACGCGGACGGAGAGCGACGGCGACGGTACCGCGCGGTCGTATCCGCAGGCGACGAGCTCCCGCCCGGCGACGGCCTCGAAGACGGCGAGGTCGTCCGGCGACATCTGCGTTTTCCAGTCGCGGAGCTGCTTGGTCACCGGCTTCGAGAGATGACGATGCTGCTCTCGCTCCCTCTCGAGAACGGCGTTCGGCGCGCGGCGGGAGTAGTCGAGCATCTCCTGTCGGAAATCGAGGTCGAGGAACGGGCACACGCGGCGGAGCGCGCTGACGGGGTCCTCCACGAGGTCCTCGTAGCGGAGCTCCAGATAGCGTTCCGGGCCGAGTCGGGCGCCCTCCGTCCGTCCGATCCGGATGCGCTTCGCCCAGAACTCCGCGAGCGCCGGCATCCTGGACGGTCCCCACGACATCTCCCGGATCGAGAGCGCGACGTCGCGGCCGTCGCGGATGAGATGCACGAACCGAGATTCCGGGAACAGCTCCGAGAGCTCGGTGATCCGCATGATGAACCACGGCGTCTTGTCGCCGTAGCGAGGCTTTCCCTCCCTTTCGGCGTAGAGGGCGAACGTGCGTCGGATCGCCTCGGCCCAATCGATCGCTTCCGCGCCGTGGAGCGCCGTGCGAACCTTCTGCTCGTTCAGGCCCCAGTCCTGGAAGCGGACGTTGCGAAGGAGGTCCGTGACGAACGCATCGAGGTCGAACCCCGCGGAGGAGACGTAGCGGGGCTCGCGGTGCCGCATCGAGATCGGGAAGTAGGACTCGGGAGGGATCGCGAGGTCCGGATGCTGCTCCAGCATCAGCCGCAGCAGCGTGGTGCCGGAACGTCCGGAGCCCACGACGAACGGGAACGGCGACCGCTCGGGCATCGCGCGGAATGTAGCAGCGCGCTCCGCCTGCGGGAACGCGCTCCCCGCCGCTGTTAGTGTCGCGGCGCGTGGCCCATCGCGTCCTCTACGTCGTCGACAGTCTCGGGCTGGGCGGAGCCGAGCGGGGGCTCGTTCTCACGCTCCGACATCTCGACCGGAGTCGCGTCCGCCCGGAGGTCGCGATGCTCTGGGACCCGGACACGCTCGCGCCCGAGATCTCCACGCTCGGCATCCCCGTTCACCGCCTGCGAGCCCGTCGCGGGCCGGCGGCGCTCCTCCGCGTCTTCCGTTTGGCGCGCCTCCTTCGCCGTGGACGGTTCGATGCGGTCCATACGCAGGTGCTGTGGGCGTCGGTATCGGGAAGGATCGCGGGCCGCCTGGCGGGCGTGAAGGTGATCTCTCACGTGCTGAACGTCGATCCGGGCCGAAGGCGGCTCGGAGAGATCGGGAGCCTCCTCGCCCTGAAGGTACGTCTGGTCGGCGCGCTGGATGGGCTGACGGGGCGCTTCCTCGTCGATCGCTTCGTGGCCATCTCGGAGGCGGTGCGGCAGCACCCGATCCGCGGAAGGTCATGGCCGCGCGATCGCATCTCCGTCGTCGACCGGGGCCAGGATCTGGAGGCGCTCACGGCGGCGGCGGCGCGCGAGCCGTCCCCGCCGATCGAGCCTCCCCGCGGGCCGCTCCTGTTGAGCGTCGGGCGTCTCGCCCCGCAGAAGGGTCATCGGTATCTCCTTCGTGCGATGGGAGACGTCGTCCACGAGTTCCCGGATGCGCGGCTCCTGCTGGCCGGAGAGGGACATCTCCACGAGGAGCTCCGGGCTGTCGCCGATCCGCTCGGGGAGCACGTGCGGTTCCTGGGACTCCGCAGCGACGTTCCCGCGCTGCTGCGTCGATCCGACGTCTTCGTGTTCCCCTCGCTGTGGGAGGGCGTCGGAACGGCGCTCCGCGAGGCGATGTTGCTCGGGCGCCCCGTCGTCGCGAGCGACATCCCCGCGCATCGCGAGTTCGTCTCGAACGGCGTCGACGGCCTGCTCGTGCCTCCTGCGGACGCGGAGGCGCTCGCCGTCGCGATCCTGCGGCTGCTCCGCGATCCCGGAGAGGCCGCCGCGATCGGCCGGCGCGCCGCGGAGTCGGCCGCCCGCTTCGACATCCGGCGGACGACCGAGGAGCTCGAGGCGATCTACGACGACGTGATCCGGTGAGGCGGGGCGGTCGGACCCGGCGGAGCCGACATCGGCGAGGCTGCTCGGAGGGCGCACGAGCGCGGGATATCCTACGCAAGGCTCCCGCCCGGGAGGCACTCCGAGGACCCTGCCGCCATGACCACACCGCCGAACATCCCGCTCGCGTGGCCCGACATCGGCCCGTCTGAGGAGGCCGAGGTCGTGGAGGTCCTTCGCAGCGGCCGTCTCGCCCTCGGGCCGAAGACGATCGAGTTCGAACGGTTGGTCGCGGAGTTCGCGGGTGTCCGCTGGGGGGCCGCCGTCTCGAGCGGGACCGCGGGTCTGCACCTCGCGGTGCGCGCGCTCGAGATCGGTCCCGAGGACTGTGTCGTCACCACGTCGTTCTCGTTCGTCGCCTCCGCGAACTGCATCCGCTACGAGGGCGGAGAGCCGGTGTTCGTCGACGTCGACGACGCGACGCTCTGCATCGATCCCGACGCGGTCGTCGACTACCTGGCCTCCTGCAGCGAGGTTGGCGGACCGCTCCACGACCCGGCGTCCGGCAAGCGCGTGGCGGCGATCCTTTCCGTCGATGTCTTCGGCCATCCCGCCGATCTGCGCCGGCTGCGCGCCGTGGCGGAGCCGTTCGGGTTGCCGATCCTCTCCGACTCCTGCGAGTCACTCGGCTCGTGGATCCGTTCCGCGGAAGGAGCGCGGGTGCACGCCGGAGCGGAGGCCGACGTCGCGGTCTTCGCCTTCTATCCGAACAAGCAGATCACGACCGGCGAGGGCGGGATGGTCGTCGGCTCCGATCCCGAGGTGGAGGAGCGCGTTCGTGGCCCTCGCAACCAGGGGCGCCGCGCGAACGACCCGTGGCTGCGCCATTCGCGTGTCGGTTTCAACTATCGGATCGACGAGATGTCCGCCGCCCTCGGCGTCGCCCAGATGCACCGCGTCGAGGAGCTGCTCGGCCGCCGTGCGGAGGTCGCCCGCTGGTACCGCGAGGAGCTCGCCGGGGTGGAGGAGCTCCGCCTCCCGGAGACCGCGCCGTGGGCCGAACCGGCCTGGTTCGTGATGCCGCTCCGCGTGGAGCGCCCCGCCGCGCGTGACGCCTTGATCGAGCATCTTGCGGAGGACGGCATCGAGGCGAAGGCGTACTTCGATCCACCGATCCATCTCCAGCCCGCGTACGCGGACCGCGAGGAATCGCGACCGCTTCCGGTTACGGAGGAGGCGGCTCGGACGACGCTGGTCGTTCCGTTCTTCTCGACGATGTCGCGGGAGCAGGTGCGACGCGTGAAGGACTCGCTGACGCGCGGCCTCGCGCGGGAGAAGCGGTCCGCATGACGCGCGAGCCGAGAGGCGACGCCTGATGCCGCCGTTCACCCCGACCGGCCGTAAGCGGACGCTCTTCTTCGTGCTCGCCGACCTCGTCGTCTTCACGCTCTCGATGTACGGCGCGTTCCTGCTGCGGTTCGACGGTCGCGTTCCTCAGGTCTACTGGGCGGCGATCCCCGTCTTCCTGCTGTTCGCGGCGGGGCCGAAGCTGATCGCCAACGCGGCCTTCCGCCTCTACTACCTCACATGGCGTTTCGTCGGAACGCGCGACATCGTCAACGTGTTCTTCGCCACGGTCGTCGGCACGCTCGCGTGGGTGACGGAGATCTACCTCCTCCGCGACACCCTCCGGGGCCGCGGATGGTTCGACGTTCCTCCGATCCCTCGCTCGGTGATCGTTCTGGACTTCGTCCTGACGCTCTTCGGCGTCGCCCTCGTGCGGATGGGGAAGCGTCTGTTCCAGGTCGCGGCGCATCGCCCCTCCTCGGAGCAGGAGCGTCGGGTGCTGGTCGTCGGCGCCGGCGCCGAGGGTGATGCCTTGATCCGCGAGCTGACCCATCAACGCATGGCCGGGTACCGGCCCGTCGCGCTGATCGACGACGACGCGAACAAGCACGGCACGTACCTCCACGGCGTCAAGGTAGTGGGGGGACGCGAAGCGATCCCGCGCGTGATCGCCGAGGAGCGCGTCGACGAGGTGCTGGTGGCGATCTCCACGTCGCCGGGTCGCGTGATCCGCGAGGTGGTGGGCGCGGCGAGGAGCGCCGGCGTCGAGACCGTGCGCATCGTTCCGAGCACCGAGGTGATGCTGGAGGGCCGCATCGCGCTCACCGACGTCCGCGACGTCACCGTGGAAGACCTCCTGAACCGTCCGCCGGTGGAGCTCGACACCGCCGGCATGGGCGCGTACCTCTACGGTCGAACCGTGCTGGTGACGGGAGCGGCCGGCTCGATCGGCTCGGAGCTCGTCCGCCAGATCGCGTCCTTCGACCCGGCGCGCCTCGTGCTGATCGACCAGAACGAAACGCAGCTCTTCGCGCTGGAGCTCGAGCTCCGCCGCACGGCGCCGCGCGTTCCGGCGCTCCCGGAGATCGGCGACGTCCGCGACCGGGAGCGCATCCGGCAGGTCTTCGCGACGTACCGCCCGCAGGTGATCTTCCACGCCGCCGCGTACAAGCACGTTCCGATGATGGAGGCGAACCCGCAGGAGGCCGTCCGCACGAACATCGACGGCACGCGCGTGCTGGCGGAGGTCGCCTCGGAGTTCGGAGCGGAGAGCTTCGTGCAGATCTCGACGGACAAGGCGGTCAACCCGACGTCCGTCATGGGCGCGACGAAACGCGTCGCGGAGATGGTCGTCCGCCGGCTGAACGAGACGAGCGGCACGCGCTTCGTGGCGGTGCGATTCGGCAACGTCCTCGGAAGCCGCGGAAGCCTGATCCCCATCCTGGAGGAGCAGATCCGTCGCGGAGGGCCGATCACGGTCACGCACCCGGCGATGGAGCGCTATTTCATGACCGTCACGGAGGCCGTGCGACTGATCCTGAAAGCCGCGTCGCTGGGGACGGGCGGAGAAGTGTTCGTCCTCGACATGGGCGACCCCGTTCGCGTCCTCGACCTCGCCGAGGCGTTGATCCGACTGTCGGGTCACGAGCCGGACGTCGACGTTCCGATCCAGTTCACGGGCGTCCGTCCGGGGGAGAAGCTCAAGGAGGAGATCCTCCTCGCGGAGGAGGGAACGATCGACACCGAAGTCGACAAGATCTTCGTCGCGCGTCTCGGGGCGGAGCCCGATCCCGTGGCGCTCGAGCGTGGAGTCGCCCAGCTGATCGACGCGGCGGCCGACGGCGAGCAGAGCCGGATCCGAGCGGTGCTGCGCGACATCGTCGCGACCTACGCGCCCGCTCCCGGCGGAGAGGGCGACGAGATGCTCGTGGAGCTCCTGGACGTCGCTCCCGACGACTCCGTCTGAGCTTTTGAGTGCGGCGGTTGGGGGTCGTGCCGCCAGCCTAGAATCGAGCCACCTGCCCGGGTGTCGGAACTGGCAGACGACGGCGCCTTAAAAGCGCCCGCTCCTCAGGGAGCATGTGGGTTCGAATCCCACCCCGGGCACGATTGCCAGCGGCCTTGAGGGTCGATCAACGGCGACATCCCGGAGGGGGCCGCCGGAGAAGCGAATCGCGCCCCGTCTCGGGTTTGCCGTGCCGGTCACGCGGGAACGTCGCTGCCTGGACTTTCGATCGCAGCTTGGAGACCGACAGTGCAGAGCCTGGAGTTCCACCTTCCCCACTCGCCGGATTCGTCCGCAACGGCTCGACGGATACTCGAGGAGCAGGTCGACTGGGCAGCTGATGAGAGGCCGAGGGATGATGTCATGTTGCTCACATCCGAGCTCGTGGCGAACGCTGTCCGCCACGGCGTCCCTCTTCCTGACGGCACCATCGGCTTGTTGCTCTGCATATCGGACGAGGCCGTTCGTGTCGCCGTCGCGGACGGCGGCAAACACCTCGAGCCCGACGGACTGGCATTCGAGACGGAGTCGGACGGACACTTCGGCATGTTCCTGATGGATCAAGGGTCCGACGGCTGGGGGTTCTCCCTCGACGGCGTGAAGGCAGTGTGGTTCGAGGTCAGGAGGC
>JBJMLP010000186.1:0-4744 GCA_045805245.1 Actinomycetota bacterium
CGCGCCCTACCTCGAGGAGATCGAACCCTTTCCCGACGCGAAGAACTTTCTGGAGGAGCTCAAGCGCAGAGGCCACCCGATCGCGCTCGCGACGTCGGCGAAGGGGAACGAGCTCGAGCGCTACCTGGAGATCCTCGGGGCGGAGGAGATCGTCGACGGCTGGACGAAGGCCGACGACGTGGAGCGGACCAAGCCGCATCCGGACCTCCTCCACCAGGCCATGGAGATCGTTGGAAGGAACGGCGTCCTGATCGGCGACTCGCGATTCGACGCCGAAGCGGCGAAACGGGCGCGCGTGCCGATGATCGGGCTCCTCACCGGCGGATTCGGCGAGGCGGAGCTCCTCGACGCCGGCGCGGTCGAGGTCTTCGGTTCGCTCGAGGCGCTTCTCGAAGCCCACGACACGACGCCGCTCGCGCCGAGCAGCGATCCCGGATAGGCGGCGCCTCCGCGCGAGCGCGCCTGGGATACTCGTCGGGAGAACCCAGCCGTCCGCTGTTTCGAAGACCCAAGGAGCGGACCGCCCCCGTCCCGGAGGAGAGTTCACCACCATGCAGAAGATCGCGCGTTGGTCGTTCCAGCACCGTCGCATCGTCGTCGCCGCTTGGCTGTTCGCGCTGATCGCGACCACCGTGATCAGCGGCATCGTCGGTCCGACCTTCTCCAACGACTTCAATCTCCCCGACACGGAGTCCGCGCGCGCACTCGACCTGCTCACGGCCGTCGCTCCGCAGCAGTCGGGAGACACGGAACAGATCGTCTGGGAGACGAGCGACGGCACCGCCGTCACCGACCCGCAGGTGGAGGCGCAGATCTCCGCGATGCTGAAGCGCGTCGCGGCGCTCCCCCACATCTCCGGCGTCGGGTCCCCGTACAGCGCGGAGGGAGCGCAGCAGGTGAGCCCGGACAAGTCCGTCGCGTTCGCGAACGTCACGTTCGACCAGCAGTCGCAGAACATCACGATCCCGCAGGCGAAGACGTTCGTCGACACCGCCACGGCTCCCTCGGGGAACGGTCTCAGCGTCGCCGTCTCCGGCCAGATCGCCCAGCAGGCGAACCAGCCGTCGATCGGAGGGATGGGCCTCGGCATCATCACGGCCGGTATCGTGCTGTTCCTCGTCTTCGGTTCCCTGTTCGCGATGCTGATGCCGCTCGCCTCGGCGTTGGTCGCCCTCGGAACCGCGATCTCCGTGATCGGGCTCCTCAGCCGCTGGCTTGGGCTTCCGGAGTTCTCGACGCAGTTCGTGGGCCTCATCGGGCTCGGCGTCGGCATCGACTACGCGCTGTTCATCGTGTCGCGTCACCGCCAGGGAGTGACGGCCGGCCGCGACATCCAATCCTCCGTCGTCCTCTCCATCGATACGTCCGGACGCGCCGTGCTCTTCGCGGGAACGATCGTCTGCGTCGCGCTACTCGGGATGTTCGTGCTCGGGATCACGTTCCTCTTCGGACTCGCGATCGCCGCGAGCATCGGCGTCTTCTTCACGATGGTCGCGGCGCTCACGTTCCTTCCCGCGATGCTCGGGTTCCTCGGCCCGAAGGTCCTCTCCCGCCGGCAGCGAAGGAAGCTCGCGGCGGCATCGGCCAACGGGGAGACTCGGGTGAAGGAAGGCTTCTGGACGAGGTGGTCGCGCGTCGTGGAGCGGCGGCCGTGGGTCGTCGGGAGCGTCGGCCTGGTGCTCCTCCTGGTGCTTGCGCTGCCGTTCGCGAAGCTCCGTCTCGGCTCCTCCGACGAGGGCAACGACCCGCAGGGAACGACGACGCGCACCGCCTACGACATGCTCGCGAAGGGATTCGGGCCGGGCTTCAACGGCCCGCTGCAGCTCGTCGCGAAGGTGGACACCGCGTCGGAGCAGGCGGCCATCGCCGCGGTCGCGAAGGCCGTCGGCGCGGAGCCGGGCGTCGTTGCGGTGACTCCTCCTCAGACCATCGCCGGGAAGGACGGCACGAAGGTCGCCGTCTTCGAGGCGTTCCCGAGCACGGCACCGCAGGCGGCCGCGACGACCGATCTGATCCACCGGCTCCGCGACACGGTGATCCCGAGGGCCGCCGGGCCGCTCACCGTGTACGTCGGCGGCCTCACCGCGATTTTCGCCGACTTCGCGACCGTGCTGTCGCAGAAGCTCCCCATCTTCGTCGGCATCGTCGTTCTGCTCTCGTTCCTGCTCCTCGCGGCGGTGCTCCGAAGCATCGTCGTGCCGCTCAAGGCCGCCGTCATGAACCTCCTGTCGATCGCAGCGGCTTTCGGGATCGTGACCGCCGTGTTCCAGTGGGGATGGCTCGGATCGGTGTTCGGCATCAGCCGCCCGGGCCCGGTGGAGTCGTTCCTGCCGGTCGTGCTGTTCGCGATCCTGTTCGGACTGTCGATGGACTACGAGGTGTTCCTCGTCATGCGCATCCACGAGGAGTGGCTGCGGAGCGGCGACAACAACGCGTCGGTCCGCCGAGGCCTCGCTGCGACCGGCGGCACGATCACGGCGGCCGCCGCGATCATGATCGTCGTCTTCGGGTCGTTCATCCTCGGCGGCGAACGGGTCATCAAGGAGTTCGGCATCGGACTCGCCGCGGCGATCTTCGTCGACGCCGTCGTGATCCGGACGACGCTCGTTCCGTCGCTGATGCTCCTGATGGGGAAGGCGAACTGGTGGTTCCCGTCGTGGCTCGACCGCTGGGTGCCCCACATCCACATGGAGCCGGAGGACCACTCCGAGCCCGAGCTCGAGCCCGCCCGGATCGCCTGACCGGGTTGCAGCTCACGCCGCGAATGGCGTTCAATGCCCTCGTGAGCCTCAGACGATTGATCCTCCTCCTGTCGGTCGGCCTCCTCACGTTCGGCCTGGCAGCCGTTCCCGCGGCTGGGGCAAGGCCGGCACGCGCGACAGTCGATCCGAAGCCCGTTCCGTGCGACCGCTCGTCCGGCAACTGCTGGAAGCCGGCGGTCAGCGCTCGCTGGCAGTACCAGCTGCAGGGCTCGCCGGATCCGGGAGGGCTCTGCCGCTTCGAGAAGACCGGCTTCGTCAACATCGGCGTGACCGGCAGGTCGTTCGCGACGGGGCGAACGGTCGCGCCGACGGTGTTCGACATCGACATCCTCCAGGACGGCAAGTGCTACTCGCCGCAGGACTACTCCGTCCTGAACTACGCGGCCGTGGACGCGCTCCACGTGCGCGGAGCGAGGGTGATCGGATACATCGATGCGGGGACCGCGGAGACATGGCGCCCGGACTTCCCGGAGATGCAGGCATTCGACCAGAGCTGCCACGGTTGCCTGTTCGGGAACCCGCTCAGCCACTTCCCGGACGAGTACTGGCTGAACATCAACACCGATGCCCGGGGCACCAACCCGAACACGGGACAGAACCAGACCGCGCGACAGTTCCTCCTCGAGGAGATGCAGGCCCGGCTCAAGGAAGCGAAGCTGATCGGCGTCGACGCGATCGAGTTCGACGACGTGGACGCATGGCAGAGCGACAACGGGATCGGGATCAGCCGGACGGCACAGTTCCGATACAACGCGAGCCTCGCGAACCTTGCGCACGAGATGGGCTTCTCGGTCGGCCTCAAGAACGATCTCGAGCAGGCCGACAAGCTGCGGCCCTACTTCGACTTCGCGATCAACGAGCAGTGCTTCCAGTATCACGGGTGCCGGCCGCTCCGGTCCTGGCCGAAGCACGGCAAGGCGGTCTTCAACGTCGAGTACGACTCGAACCCAAGAAGCTTCTGTCCGAAGGCGAACTCCCACCGCTACGACTTCAACTCGATCGCGAAGACCGACGATCTGTTCGACCTGCCCTACTCGGCCTGCCGCTAGCGAAGATCCGCGTTTCGAGGCCGTCGGGTCCGGGAATGTAGGGCTCCGTGGAGGTGAGGCATATGCTCGCCACGCTCTATGGAGTTCTTGCACAGACCGCGAACAACAACGGATCCAACGGCAGCGGCTTGAGCCCGATCACCTGGGTCATCATCGCCGTCGTCGCGGTGATCGTGTTGTGGCTGCTCTTCCGCTCGTTCGCGCGACGCGGCGGAGCCGGCTACGGCCGCCCCGGGTATCGCGCCGCCGCCGGACCGCGTTTCGGTGGACGCCGGCGCTGGGGCTATGGCCGCCGGCGCTGGCGGAACGACCGAGCCGCATGAGTTGAGGGAACGCGGAACGACAGAGCGCCCGGCTTCGGCCGGGCGCTCTTTGTTTTCGGGGCGCTCTCCCGAACCGCCTGCTGCGACCTCGCCGGGTTCGGAATATCGTTCCCGGAGATCCGAAAGGAGGCCGTCGTGGCCAGGTTCCTCGTCATGTACAACTCGCCGATCTCCGCGGCCGAGCAGATGGAGATGTCCAGCCCGGAGGAGATGAAGGCCGGCATGGACCGCTGGATGGAATGGGGCGCGAAGGTCGGCCCGGCGCTCGTCGATTTCGGTCTTCCGCTCGGGGACAGCAACCGGGTGGAGGGCGGTTCAACCTCTCCCGGCGCGTCGCAGGCCACCGGCTACTCGATCATCGAGGCGGACTCGCTCGAGGCGGCGACCAAGCTGCTGGAGGATCATCCGCACCTGCATCAGCCCGACGGCTGGATCGACGTGTTCGAGACGCTTCCCGCCCCGGGGATGTAGCGACCCTCAGCGCGCCTCGCGAACGACCTCGTCAGGCGATTTGTCGTTCCGCAGACCCAGGTACCGCGGATGGCGGAGCTTGCCGTCCGGGGTCCACTCGCTGAATCCGACCTCCGCGACGAGCTTCGGTTCCACCCAG
>JBJMLP010000187.1:0-5792 GCA_045805245.1 Actinomycetota bacterium
AAGAGGAGGTAGTACTGGCCCTGCATGTCGTCCATCGGGCGCATCCGTCGCTCCAGGAAGCAGGTGCAGCCGACCCCCTTCGTCCCGGCGAGGACGTTGCGCGCGACGCTCACGAGATCGCCGATCACCGCCGTCGCGGTCGCGTTTCCGCCGGCACCGGGGCCGTAGAACATGAGCTGGCCGACGTTCGGGCCCTCGAGGAAGACCGCGTTGAACGCTCCGTGCACCGCCGCGAGCGGATGCGTGGACGGCACCATCGCCGGATGCACCCGCGCGGCGATCGAGTCCCCCTCGAGCTCCGCGATCGCGAGCAGCTTCACGACGTAGCCGAGGCGCTCCGCGTACGCGATGTCCTCCGAGGTGACCGAGGCGATGCCCTCGCGATAGACGTCCGGCGTGGAGACCCGAGCGTTGAACGCGATCGACGCGAGGATCGCGCACTTCGCTGCCGCGTCGAAGCCCTCCACGTCGGCGGTCGGATCGGCCTCGGCGTAGCCGAGCGACTGCGCCTCCGACAGCGCGTCGGCGAAGGAGAGGCCGTCGTCAGTCATGCGCGTGAGGATGAAGTTCGTCGTTCCGTTCACGATCCCGATGAGCCGGTCGAGGCGCTCCCCGGTGAGCGACTCCTTCAGCGGACGGATCAGCGGGATGCCTCCACCCACCGAGGCCTCGAAGTAGAGGTCGACCCCCTTCGCGTCGGCGGTGTCGAAGAGCTTTCGTCCTGCGCTCGCGAGGAGCTCCTTGTTCGCGGTCACTACCGGCTTTCCCCGGTCGAACGCGTCGAGGATCAACGTGCGCGCCGGTTCGAGGCCCCCGATCAGCTCACAGACGATGTCCACGTCGTCCGCCGCGACGACGTCCTCAGGCGACGTCGTGAAGCGTTCAGCAGCGAGCGGGAGATCGCGGGCCTTTCCGGCATCCCGGACCGCCACCCGGGCGACCTCGAGCGAGCACCCGGAGCGGAGCTCGATCTCCTCCCGGTGCTCCTCCAGCAGGCGGATCACGGCGCCGCCCACGGTGCCGGCACCGAGCATCCCCACACGGAGGGTGCGTCCGCTCATCGGCTGCTCCTCATCGGTCTCCCATCGGCGGTTCCGGCCGCTCAGTCGAGCCACACGGACATGAGCAGCTCGTCCTCGTAGCCGCCTGCCTTCCGCGAGTATGCAACCAGGCGGCCTTCCTCAACGAAGCCGAACTTCCGATACAGCCCGATCGCCTGCGTGTTGTGCGGAAAGACCGAGAGCATCACCTTGTGCACGCCGACTCCGCGAGACCAGCGGAGGCACTCCGCGAGCAACGCGGAGCCGATGCCGCGGCGCCGTTGATCCGCGGCCACCGCGATGCCGAGCGTGGCGACGTGGGAGGTCGTCGGCGATTCCTCCCGGCGGATCGAGAGGTGGCCCACGACCCGGTCGCCCTCGACCGCCACGAGCTCCGCTCCGGTGTCCGTCCACGCGCGGCGGAACTGCCGCCGGTAGTGGGCGGGACGCTGCCGCACGCGCTCGCTTCGGACCGAGCGCCCCTCCGCGACCACGGCTCGCCAGAGGTCGAGGAAGGAGCCCGCGTCTCGAGGTCGAGCCGGCCGGATCGTGACGCCTTCCGGAAGCTCGATCCGGACCGGTGACTCTCCACCGACGGGTTGGAGCTCAGCCATCGGCGGGATCGGCGTCGTCTCGCCGCATCTCCTCGGGAGCGGAGACGCCGAGGAGCCCGAGCACGTTCGCGATCGACTGCTTCGTCGCGACGCAGAGCCAGAGGCGCGCTTGCGTGAGCGCTTCGTCGTCGCTCACGACGCGGCACTCGGTGTAGAAGCGATGGAATGCGGCGGCGAGCCGCTCGGAGTAGTGCGCGAGCCGTGAGGGAGCCCGAAGCGCCGCCGCCGCGCGCACCTGCTCGTCCATCTCCGCCACCTCACGCAGGAGATCGAGCTCGGCCTCCTCACGCAGCAGGGAGAGATCCGCCTGCTCGATCGGGCGGAGCTCCACCCCTCGTTCCGATGCGGTGCGGAGGATGCTCGCGATCCGCGCGTGGCCGTACTGCACGTAGAACACGGGGTTGTCCATGCTCTGCCGCTTCACGGCTTCGATGTCGAAGTTGATCGCGGAGTCGCTCGAATGCGAGAGCAGCGTGAAGCGAACCGCGTCCGGAGCCACCTCGTCGAGAAGCTCATCGAGGGTGACGACGTCGCCTGCGCGCTTGCTCATCTTCGTGCGTTCCCCGCCACGGGAGAGCGCGACGAATTGGTAGAGAACGATCTCCACGGCGTCGGGGTCGTATCCGAGCCCCTGCGCGGCGCCCTTCACGCGCTTGACGTCTCCGTGATGGTCGGCGCCCCAGACGTAGATCAGGTGGGAGAAACCGCGCTCGAACTTGTCGACGAGGTAGGCACAATCCGCGGCGAAATACGTCGGCTGCCCGCTGCTACGGATCAGCACGCGGTCCTTGTCGTCTCCAAACTCGGTCGAGCGGAAGAACACCGCGCCGTCGGCGTCGTAGGCGAGGCCGCGCTCGCGGAGACGCGCCACCGCCTCGTCGATCTCTCCGCGTTCGTGGAGCGTGCGTTCGGAGAAGTAGGAGTCGATCCGCGCGCGGAGCCGCTTCAGCGTGCGCCGGATGCTCCCGAACATCCGCTCCGTCACGGCGTTGCGGATGTGATGGCTCCGCTGTTCCGGCGCCATCTCCATCAGGAGGCCGCCGATCTCGGTGTTCAGCTCCGCCGCGAGGTCGTCGATGTAGGCGCCCGCGTACCCCTCCTCCGGGAACGCGGCGTCGACCCCGCGCAGCTGGAGGAAGCGCGCCTCGACCGACGCGGCGAACAGCTCCATCTGACGGCCGGCGTCGTTGAAGTAGTACTCCCGCTCGACCGGGGTTCCGGACGCCTCGAGGACCCGGCCGAGCGCATCTCCGATGACGGCATTCCGCGCGTGGCCGACGTGGAGCGGCCCCGTCGGGTTCGCCGAGACGTACTCGATCTGCGTTCGCTCCAGCTCCTGCTTCGCGTTCCGTTCTCCGAAGCCGTACCGGTCGCCGCGGGCGACGACATCGCGAAGCACGTCCTGGAGCCACGACTGGTTCACCCGCAGGTTGATGAAGCCGGGGCCCGCCACCTCCGCGCCGAGGATCAGGTCCGATGACGGAAGGTGCGCCACGATCGCCTCCGCCACCTCACGCGGCCGGCGTCCGGCCCTCTTGGCCAGGGCGAGCGCCACGTTCGTGGAGAGGTCTCCGAAGCCCTTCTGGCGCGGGCGCTCCAGCCCGATCTCCGGAAGCGGCTCCTCCAGCCCCAGCTCCGGAGCGGCCGCCTCGAGGGCGGCGCGGAGGAGCG
The DNA here is from genome assembly GCA_045805245.1 of Actinomycetota bacterium. GTDB lineage: Bacteria > Actinomycetota > UBA4738 > UBA4738 > JBJMLN01 > JBJMLN01. The sequence goes on from JBJMLP010000187.1 coordinate 3,326, forward strand.
CGGCGGCACGCTGCTCGATCACCGACGGAGCGAGCTCAGCCCTCGTCCGGGCTCATCGCGCGGCGGACGACGTCCACGAGCTGTCCCGGGTCGAAGGGCTTGGTCACGTAGGCCACGACTCCGAGAGCGTAGCCCCGCTCCCGATCCGCGTCCTGTGCGCGGGCGGAGAGGAAGATCACCGGCGGAGCCGCGGTATCGGGGTCCTCCTTGAGCCGGCGACAGACCTCGTAGCCATCGATGCCCGGCATCATGACGTCGAGGACGATGACGTCGGGATGCTCCTCCTTCGCGACGCGGAGCGCCTCGTCACCCCGGGAGGCGCTCAGAACTTCGTAACCCTCGAGCCGGAAATTGACCTGCAGCAGACGCAGGATGACCGGGTCGTCGTCGACGACCAGGATGCGAGGGGACGCTTGCTCGCTCACCCAACGACCTTAGCCAACGCGCCGGTACGGTGCGAGGATGCCGAAACGGCGTTGCTAGACTCCAGTTCGTTCGAGCCCTCGTAGCTCAGTGGATAGAGCGCCGGCCTCCGGAGCCGGGTGCGCAGGTTCGAGTCCTGCCGGGGGCACCTCGCTCAGGAAGCCGTGAACGGCGCCAGCACGTGGCTGAAGGCCCAGTTCCCCTGCGCGATCCCCGAGCAGTTCCCGGACCCGCCGCTGCCCGGGCACCCGCCGTTGTCGCGCTGGATCGCCCACATCGAAAGCGTGTCGATGCCCTTGTTCGTCGCGAAGTTCAGGATCTGGTTCGCGTCGGCGAGCGTCGTGACCTCCGTCGTCTTCGGATAGTCGTCGATGCCGTTCATGATCGTGATCCCGACTCGACCCCAGCGTTGTGCGGCCGTCTGCGCGGGATAGAGCTGCTTCAGCTGCGCGAACAGACCTTTGGCCGCGCTGATCGCCGCCGCACCCATCTGCGTCGTCGTTCCGTCGTAGTAGTCGAACGTCATCAGGTTCACGACGTCGACGCGTGCGCCGTTCTCGGTCGCGTTCTGCAGCACCGCGAGACCGTCCGCGCCGAGACCGCTCGGAGACGTCGGCAGCGTGTAGGAGATCTGGAGCGGCCGGCCGTGCGCCGTCGCCCAATCCTCCACCGTCGCGATCGCCTTGTTCCGGCGGTCGATGCCGGCGCTCCGCCCGAGTGAGCGGCCCTCCACGTCCATGTCGAGACGGGAGACGCCGTAGGTCTTGATGACGTCCTCGTATGCGGCCGCGATGGAGCTCACGTCCTTGCACGAGTCGGCGATCTCCGTTCCACCCTGGTCGGCGCTCCATCCGCCGAGGGAGGGGATCACGTCTCCTCCCTCCGCCCGCAACGAGGCGATGTCGGAGAGGTAGCGGCCGTCCGCAACGGTCTGGGTCCTGCTGCCGTTCCACGCGAGGGTGCAGGAGGTCTTGTTGAGCGTCTCGAGGAACGCGAGCGTCACGTACCGGTCTCCCGATGCGTTGGCGGTCGCCGTGACGGCGTCGCTCGTCCACGTCTCGAAGTACGGCGCGAACACATGGTCCGGGATCGGCGTCGCCGCCGACGCGGCGGTGGGCCCGGACAACGTCAGGGCGATCAGCATCACGGAGCCGAGCTGGAGCGAGCGGTTGAGCCGAGCGCGCGATCGACGGCGCATGTCGCCTTCCTCCTGTCCGAGATCCGGACCCCGCTCCCGTAAGCGGGACGGAGCCCCGGAAGTATAGATATCGGCAGCGGCGGCTCCTTCCTCCACGGTCGCATCCGGGCGCGGCCGCTATCGTGTGCCTCCATGGACGCTTCCACGCTTCGCGACGCGATGCATGCCCACTTCTCCACGGCGCGGCAGAACCTCGATCGGCTCGTGCGGATCCCGTCGGTGAGCTTTCCCGAGTTCGACCAGGCGAACGTGCGGCGATCCGCCGAGGACACCGCGGAGATCCTCCAAGCCTCCGGCCTCGGCGAGGTCCGCCTCCTGGAGATCGAGGGCGGGAACCCGGCGGTTTACGGTGCCCTTCCGGCACCGGAAGGAGCGCCGACCGTGCTGCTGTACGCGCACCACGACGTGCAGCCTCCGGGACCGGAGGAGCTGTGGGCCTCCCCGCCTTTCGAGCCGACGGAGCGCGAAGGGCGCCTCTTCGGGCGCGGCACCTCCGACGACAAGTGCGGGATCGTGATGCACGCCGCGTCGACCGCGCTGATGGAGGGACGGCCGCCGGTCGGGATCCGCGTGATCGTCGAGGGCGAGGAGGAATCCTCGACCGAGCACCTGCCCGAGCTGATCGGGAACAACCGCGACCTCCTCGAGGCCGACGTGGTCGTGATCGCGGACGCGGGGATCTGGCGCCGCGGGGAGCCGGCGCTCACGACGACGCTCCGTGGAGTTGTCGACTGCACGGTGGAGATCCGGACGCTCGACCGCGCCGGTCACAGCGGTTCGTACGGAGGCGCTGCGCCGGATGCGCTGACCGTCGTGATCGGTAGAGTGTCGTGTATGGAATTAGTG
>JBJMLP010000188.1:0-4688 GCA_045805245.1 Actinomycetota bacterium
ACACTCTTTCCATAAACAACGCTATACCCAAAACGAGTACCGCAAGGACGCGGCCGATCTCCTTCCGGCGTTCGACGTCTTCTGTTTACCTTCGCTCCACGAAGGGCTTCCGCTGTCGCTCTTGGAGGCGCTCGCCGTCGGCGTTCCGGTCGTCGCGACCTCCGTGGGCGGCGTTCCGGAGGCGCTGGCGAACGGAGGTGGCGCCGTGGTTCCTCCGAGCGATGCCGGCGCCCTCGCGACCGCGCTCCTCGAGCTCCTCGGAGATCCCGGCCGTCGCGCGCGACTTTCCGCGGAGGGTTCCGTCGCCGCGAGAGCGTTCGACATCCGGAAGACGGTGCGCCGGACCGAGGCGCTCTATCTGCGGACGCTGGAACGCCGGCCGTGAGCGAGGCGAAGCCGGAAATACAGAACGTCGTCCTCCGGGCGATGGAGGACGCGGACGTGCCCGCGGCCGCCGCGCTGATGACGGCTTCGCTCGGAGCGGCGCCGAGCGGGATCGATCGAGAGGAGCTGTTCCGCTGGAAGCACCTCGAGAACCCGTTCGGTCGATCGATCGCGTTCGTCGCGGAGCTCGAGGGAGCGGTCGTCGGCCTCCGCACGTTCATGCGATGGCGCTTCGCCCGATCGGGACAGGGGGGGGAGCTCCTCGCCGTGCGGGCCGTGGACACCGCGACGTCGCCGCTCGTGCAGCGGAGGGGAGTGTTCTCTCGACTCACGACGCGAGCGCTCGACGCCGCGGCGTCCGAGGGCGTCGCGTTCATCTTCAACACGCCGAACGATCGGAGCCTCCCCGGCTATCTCAAGCTCGGTTGGCACCGGCTCGCTGATCGGAAGCTGCGGGCGCGGGTCCGGCGGCCGGACCGGCTGATCCGCGCGGCCGCGGCCAGAGACCTCGGTTCGGGCGTGGCCACCGCTCCGCCGGCCGGATCGCAGCTCCTCCCGGCCGACGCGTTCTTCGGCGACCCGGCCTCAGTGGCTCCTTTCCATCGGGCGCAGCCGGCAGGCGGAAGGCTCTCCACCCCGCGGTGGGAGGGATACCTCCGGTGGCGCTACGTCGCCGGTCCGCTCCCGTACGCGGGATTGTCGGAGGGTTCTCCGCCCGCGGCCGTCGCGATCCTCCGCCTGCGGAACCGCGGATCGCTGCGCGAGGCGGTCGTCTGCGAAGCGGTGTGCGAGCCCGGGGCGGAGAGCGCGCTTCGCCGGTTGCTCGCCCGGATCCCGTCGGCCGCCCGAGCCGATCACGCCGTCGTCCACTTCGACGAGGGCTGGCCGGCGGCGGGCGGGCTGTCCCGCGCCGGATATCTCCCGCTCCCGCGTGTCGGGATGCACTTCGTCGTGCGCACGGTCTCCGCCTCGCGTCCCGACCCGCTGGAGGATGCGTCCTGGGGTCTGACGCTCGGGGACCTGGAGCTCTTCTGACGCGCCTGTTCGCACCAATTTCCGCTGCGGTGTCTGCTCGTGGTCCGGCCGGACCGCGTCGGTAGGATAGGACGGTGGCGGTCGGCGTCCTCTCGGAGAGGCCCTCGGGTGCGTGGGGCTGGATCGCCATCTTCGCGGCCGCGCTGCTCGCGGCGCTCCTGGTCGGTGCGTCGACGCCGGACATGCAGATGTTCCTCGCGCTGGCGGGCCTGATCGGGGTCGCTGCGAGCCTGCTGATCCCGCGAGCGGTGGCGAAGGAACCATCGATCAGCGCGCGGTTCCTCGCGGTCGCGCTGATCGCCCACGTCGTCGGAAGCCTGCTGCGCTACTTCATCATCCAGGCCGTCTATCACGGTGTGGCGGACGCGAACGGCTACTACGCCGGCGGAGTCGCGTTCGCGCCGATGTTCCGCTCGCTGCAGATCCCCGCGTTCCCCGGCGTCGGAACCCCGTTCATGAACTGGCTCACGGGGATCCTGTTCGCGTTCACGGGTCCGACGATGCTCGGCGGATTCGTCGTCTGTGCGGCCCTGTCGTTCGTTGGCTCCTGGTACTTCTACAAGGCCTTTCGGATCGGGTTCCCCGACGGGAACGAGAAGCTCTTCGCGGTGCTGATCTTCCTGTTCCCGACGATGTGGTACTGGACCTCGAGCCTCGGCAAGGACGCGATCGTGATGTTGTTCCTCGGCATCGCGACGTACGGGTTCGCCCTGCTGTTCCGGGCGATCACGTTCAAGGCGATCTTCTCCGTGGCCCTCGGCTTGACCGTCGTCTCCCTGGTCAGACCGCCGATCTCCGCGGCCCTCGCGGTCTCCGCCGCGGCCGCGTTCCTGCTCCGGCCCGCGCGCGCACGAGCACCGCAGGTGCAGGCGCTGCTGTGGCTGGTCTTCGTTCCGCTCCTCGGGCTCGCCGCGTTCACCATCATCCGGACGAGCCAGGCCTACATCCGTCACGACTCGCCGGTCGAGGCGTTCGAGGCACAGCAGACGGACTTCAGCAGCACCGGCGCCACGTCGGACTTCACGCCCGTCAGCCCCTTCACGCCGCAGGGATTCGCCCTCGCGGTCGTGACCGTGAACTTCCGTCCGTTCCCGTGGGAGGCGGGGGGACTGCTACCGGCGATCGCCGCGCTGGAGGGCATCGCGCTGCTCGCGATCCTGTTCTGGAACCGTCGCGCGATCCTCGCCGGTCTCCGCCGATGGCGGTCGAACGGCATGGTGATCCTCGCCGTGGGCTCGTTCCTCTCGCTCTCGGTGATTCTCTCGGCGCTCGGGAACTTCGGATTGCTCGCCCGACAACGGACGCAGGTGCTGCCCTTCCTGTTCATGCTCCCGTGCATGGTGAAGATCCGGCGGGGACGGCGTCCGGAGGCGGTTGCCGCGGACGGCGTTCCCGGCGCTCCGTGAGCGCGCGCTCGGCCGCGGTCACGTTCGGGAAGCGCGCGATCAAGCTCGGTCTCCTCGCTCCCGCGTCGCTCGCGCGCTCGCGCGAGCCGGGTCTGCTGGTCCTCGGCTACCACCGGGTCGGAGCGCGGATGGAGCGGGAGATGGATCTTCCACTCGCGGTGTTCGAGGAGCAGATGCGCTATCTCGCCGAGCATCGAGAGGTCGTTCCTCTCGCCGAGGGGGTTCGGCGCCTGGCCTCTCCGCTCGAGCACGACGTCGTCGCGATCACGTTCGACGACGGCTACCGGGAGGTGTACACGCAGGCGTGGCCCGTCCTCCGCGACCTCGGGCTGCCCGCGACGGTGTTCCTCGCGACCGGCTTCGTGGAGGGAACGGACCCGGCGCCGATCCGTTCGGGAGCCGGGGACCGAGGAGCTCCGCCCCTGCCGCTGATGTGGGAGGACGTCGGAGAGCTCCACGCATCCGGGTTCGTCGCGATCGGGTCGCACTCGCGGTCGCATCGGAGCTTCGACACGCTCTCGCGCGCAGAGGCCGCGGAGGAATGTGCCGCCTCCCGCGCGACGATCGAGCGCCGTACCGGGGCCGAGGTGGAAACGTTGGCGTATCCGGGAGGGATCGTGGCGCACGAGGACGTCGTCGGGACGCACTATTCCATCGGTGTCGGAGCGGACGGCGCGAAGAACGTGCCCTCCTCCCTGTCGGCCACCCGGCTCTCGCGGGTGCCGGTGCGCGCGAGCGACGGAACGTTCTTCTTCCGGCGCCGCCTCGGCGGCCTCGCGCCGCTCGAGGACCGGCTGTACGACCGCCTCCGCGCGCGCAGCCCGGCGCGCGATCCTGCTTCGCAGAGCTGAGATGACGCGCCCCAAGCTCCTCCACGTCACGACGGTGGATCTGTCGCTGCGGGTGCTGCTCGCCTTCCAGCTGGAGCGGTTCCGCGACGCGGGCTACGACGTCGCCGGGGTCTCGGCGCCGGGGCCGCACGTGGCTGCGCTCGAGCGACGCGGCATCCGCCACATCCCCGTCCGGAGCCTGACGCGGCGCTGGTCGCCCGGGCGCGACGCTCGCGCGCTGGCGGAGCTCCGCCAGGTCTTCCGCCGGGAGCGGCCCACGATCGTTCACACCCACAACCCGAAGAGCGGCGTGCTCGGCCGGGCGGCAGCACGCTCCGTGGGCGTGCCGATCGTGGTGAACACCGTCCACGGCCTCTACACCTCCGCGGAGCTCGGGACGGGACGCCGGCTCGCGATCGGTGGCGCAGAGCGGATCGCCGCGCGTCTGTCCAACGCGGAGCTCTTCCAGAGCGAGGAGGACCTCGCGTACGCGCTCCGGTCGCGCCTCGTGTCGGCGGAGCGAGCGAACTGGCTCGGGAACGGCGTAGACCTCGCGCGTTTCGACCCCGCCCGCGTTCCGCCGTCGGCGACGCGGGAGCTCCGCATCACGTGGGGCGCGGAGGATGACTTCCTGGTGGTCGGAACCGTCGGACGCCTTGTGCGGGAGAAGGGATACCGCGAGTTCTTCCAGGCCGCGAAGAGCGTGCGAGCCTCCCATCCGCGAACGCTGTTCGTCGCCGTGGGACCCGAGGAACCGGAGAAATCGGACCGGCTCACGGCGGACGACCTCGACGACGCCCGCGCGGCAGGAGTCGTCCTCCATGGTTCCGGAGTGGACATGCCCCGGCTCCATGCCGCGTTCGATCTGTTCGTCCTCGCTTCGTACCGGGAAGGGATGCCGCGTTCCGCGATCGAAGCCTCCGCGATGGCTCGCCCGATCGTCGCGACGGACATCCGCGGCTCCCGGGAGGTCGTGGCGCCGGGCGTAACGGGAAAGCTCGTTCCGCCGCGGAACGCCGACGCGCTCGCCGGC
>JBJMLP010000189.1:0-3973 GCA_045805245.1 Actinomycetota bacterium
AACGGTCCAAACCCCAACAAGTAGCGCCGGGCAACTGCAGCGACTGCACTGGCCAGCGCGACTGGAACCAGGCTCCGAGGCTTCCATTCAAAAAGCAACAGTTCGACCGCGAGTAAGACGGCCGCTACTGGTGAAGCGAAGGTTGCGGACATGCCGCCTGCTGCTCCCGCTACCAGCAGGGTCTTGCGTTCATTGCTCGTGAGGTGGAAGAGTTGAGCGATCATTGAACCGACCGCGCCGCCGGTCATGATAATCGGACCCTCCGCGCCGAACGGGCCGCCGGTGCCGATCGCGATCGCCGAGGAGACGGGTTTCAGCACCGCGACCTTCGGCTGCATGCGGCTGCCGCCAATCAGGATCGCCTCCATCGCCTCCGGGATGCCGTGGCCGCGGATCTTCTCCGATCCGTAGCGGGCCATGAGGCCGACGATGAGACCGCCGACCACCGGCACGACGAGGATCCACGGCCCGAGATGGTTCTGCGACGGCGGCGTGAGCGTGCTGGAGAAGCGCCCGAAGAACGCGAGGTTGGTGATCACGGCGATCAGCCAGAGGAGCGCGTACGCGATGAACGCGCTGATCGCTCCGATCGCGATCGCCATCGCCGTGAGGAGCAGGACCCGCCGGTCGGTCGTGAAATCGCCGAGCGCGATGCGAACCGGCGATCTTCTCTCGGGGGTCATGGCGGCAATCATATCGCAGTACGATATTCTTTGACGGTGGCCACTGCGACCCGCCTCGATACGTCGGATTACCGGAAGCTCCTCCGTTTCCGGGACGGCCTCCGCACGTTCATCAAGTGGAGCGAGGATCAGGCCCACGCGGCCGGCATGACCCCGGCGCAGCACCAGCTCCTGCTCGCGATCCGCGGCCACGAGGGATCGGAGGCGCCGACGATCAGCGAGGTCGCGGAGCATCTGCTCCTCCAGCACCACAGCGCCGTCGGACTCGTCGACCGAGCGGAGCACACCGGGCTCGTGCGGCGTGCGAGCGATCCGAAGGACCATCGAGTCGTGCGGCTTTCGCTGACGCCGAAGGCCCGACGGCTCCTGGAGCGGATCTCCGCGGCGAACCTGGAGGAGCTCCGACGCCTCGGGTCGAGCCTCCGTCCGTTCTGGGAAGGCCTCGAGCTCTAGAAGCGACCTATCGAACGCAGAACTCGTTGCCTTCCGGGTCCTGCATCACCACGTGGTAGTGCGTGGGCGTTCGGTCGGAGCGGAGCTTCGTTGCTCGCAGAGCTTCGATCCGCTCGACCTCGGCATCGATGTCGCGGACCTGTTCCTCGATCGGCGCCGTCCGGTCGGCGACGTCGAGATCCATGTGGATCCGGTTCTTCGCCGTCTTCCGCTCCGGAACCCTCAGGAAGGTGATCCGCCTCGCGGAGGCGCCGCCGTCCGGGTCCTCGATCGAGGCGCCGTCGTCCCACTCCTCTTCGGGGACCTCGTGGTAGATGAGCCACGCCTCCCACGTCTCGAACCCGGCAGGGGGGTCCGCGGGTCGCCAGCCGAGCACGTCAGCCCAGAAGCCGGCAAGCGGGCGAGCTCGGTCGCAGTCGAATGTGATCTGGAACGTCATCGACATCGAGGACCTCCCGAGAACGGCAGACCCCATCGTCCCAGCCCTCAACGAAAAGACCGCGAGGAATCGGCTGGGGAGCTCGGGACCTCCGAAACGGACCGAGGTTCGTTCGAGATCTATGTCTGGACGGTCACGCGCGGCCCGACGTTCCCTGCGGCGTCCACGGGGAAGACGGCGACCGCTAGATCCTTGGAGCGAGTCAGGCCGGCGATGTGCGTAGACGTACCGCTCCCGACATAGGCGAGCTCTCCCGAGCTCGGGAGCGTCGGCAGCGTTCCCTGCAGGAACCGCACGAGGACGTGGTCGAAGTCCGACGGCGGATCCGTCCAGCTCACCGACGCCGAGCCCCCCCACGCGGAACGTGTGACGGTGAGGTCGCCAACCGGTCCCGGCGGCGTGGAGTCCCCCACGGGCATCCGGTAGCGGATCCTTCCGTGGAGCGCCGGTGTCATGTTCTCGCAGTGCTGCTCGAAGTCGATCGAGAGGCTCTTGAGGGTCCCGTTTCCGAAGAAGTTCAGGGCGTTGATCGTGAACGGTCCGGAGAGCTCGTTGCATCCGCGCCCGTTTCCGGAGAAGTCCATCCCGGCCCCGTTTCCATTGAACGGATATCGCGTCGCCTGGTACGAGGAACCGGGCGCGAGAACGTCTCCGGAGGGCGCCTCGAAGTCGAACGACCACCAGTCCTGATCCGAGGTGATGCGTCCGTCGATCTGATGGTAGGTCCCATCGATCGGGATCATCGAGTCCGCCGGGGCGTACGTCTCCGTCTGTCCTTGGCCGACGTAGTCGCCGCCATCGCTCTTCAGGCGCACGGAGGTATGACCGCCGATGCCGAAGCCGTCGAGCGGGATCCGGATCGTGTTTCCCTGGTCGTCAAGGAGCTTCAGGTAGGCGGTGAAGGGACCGGGCTCCTGCGGCGTAAAGCGGACGATCACCTGGCAGAGGTCGCCCGGCTCCACCGTCGTCCCCGTACAGGCGTCCACCCGCACATCGAAGTCGGGACGGTCATATCCGCGCACGCGAGCGTCATCGAAGGTCACCGGCTGTCCCGACGGTGGCACAACGACGTAGACGTTGGCAACGGCCCCGTTCGTTCGAGCGGGGGCGTCAGGGAACCACACACGGTTGGACCCCGCGTAGAAAGGCGTCGCGTCGGCGGCAGGCTCGTGGTAGACGATCTGCCCGAAGAGGGACGGGATCCCCTCGTCGCAGTGTTGCTCGTAGAGGAGGTTCAATCGCGTGACCGCACCCGAGGGACCGAATCCGATGTCGAGGATCTCGAAGCGGCCAGCGGCGTCACAGCCCCGTCCGTCTCCGAAGATGTCCATCGTTGCCGAGCCGGTGGCGCTCGCGACGTACGTTCCCTCGTGGAGGGCCCTCCCGCTTCCCGCGTAGAACGAAAACGTGAAATAGGTGGAGGAGGTACCTCCATTCACGTTCGCCTGGAGCGATGAGGACGTACCCGTCAGCGCGATATCGCCGTCGAACGGGAAGAACGCCCGAGAGGTCCCACCTCCGATGTAGTCGCCGTTCTCGCTGTACATCGTCACGAACGTTCGACCGGACGGCGTGTCGGCCCGAGCACCGATCGCAGGGAGAAGCCCGCCCAGGACCAGGAGGAATGCCAAGGCCATCCGGAGACGCGAGCCCGTGCGTGCGCGGGTTCGCCCTGGAGAAGCCATCTTTGAGGCATCGGCCGGAAGAGGCCGACGCCTGAGCGCCGGGGCCGGGTCCGCAAGCGTTTGTTCCGTGCCTCCTGCGGGAACGTCCTCCACATGCCGACCGACGCTGACCTGGTCCTCCGGCTCGTGCTTGCTGCCGCCCTCAGCGGCACTCTGGGGATCGAGCGGGAGCTCACGGAGCAGCCGGCGGGCGTCCGGACCCACATGCTCGTCGGGATGGGCGCGTGCCTGTTCGCCATCATCTCGGCGTTCGGGTTCTCCGCAGTGGCACCGTCGCCCTCCGCCGCCGTCTCCTTCGATCCCACCCGGATCGCCGCGCAGATCGTCGTCGGGATCGGGTTCCTCGGCGCCGGAGTGATCGTGAAATCGGGTGGTGACGTCCGGGGTCTCACGACGGCGGCGAGCTTCTGGATCACCGCAGCGATCGGAACGGCTGCCGGATTCGGGATGGTGTTCGTCGCGGTGTCGGTCACCGTCATCACGCTGGTTGCCCTCGTCGGAGGACGGCCGTTCCGGAGCCTCCTCCGCCGTCATACGCTGAAGAAGAAAGAGCGGGGTCAGCGCGGACAGCCGGAGGAGAACGGGTCCCGGCCGAGGGCCGACAGCGAGCTCTCGGGCTCAACCTCCAAGAGATGAGCGCGCGAAATCCCAAACGCAGGGTCGCCGTCCTCGACCTCGGCAGCGCGTCCTTCCATCTGGTGATCGCCGACGTC
>JBJMLP010000190.1:0-6811 GCA_045805245.1 Actinomycetota bacterium
CCGGCGGCCGAAGCGGTCACATCGACGTCGCCCGACGCCGTCGCGTATCAAGCCGACATCGCGCACGATGGACACGTCGTGGATTCAGCGATCACCCTCCCGCTCGACCAGCGCTGGAGCATCCCGGTCGAGAACCCGTCGTATCCGATCATCGCACAGGGACTCGTCATCGTGACCTCGCGCGGGTCTACGATCGGCGGTTACGGGACCCGGCTTTCCGCGTTCGATCAGGCGACGGGCGACGAGGTCTGGGCCCGCAACATCAAAGGCACCTACTACTGGTCGAACGCGGCCTACGAGGCAGGGAAGGTCTTCGTCGTCGACTACGACGGTCTCCTACGGGCCCTCGACGCAGCGACGGGAACCAAACTCTGGAGCGTCCAGCTTCCGGATGAGTCGGCGTTCAGCTCACCTCCCACGGCTGACGGAGGGATCGTCTACGCGGTCGGCGCAGGATACGACGGCATCATCTACGCCGTCGACGAATCGACCGGCAACATCCTCTGGACCCAGGGCGTCCTCGGAGGCAGCAACAGCTCGCCCGCTTTGTCCTCCGGTTCCCTCTTCGTCGGCTACGCCTGCCATCAGTCGTATGCGTTCGCGCGGGGCGACGGTTCGTTGCTGTGGCATCACGCCGGCTCTTGCATCGGTGGAGGCGGCAGGACGGCCGCGTACTATCGTTCCGCCGTCTACCTGCGGGATAACTTCTCCTCCGTCGACAACGGCTTGGTTCTCGGAGTGAACCTCGGACACAAGCGCGGGACGTTCACGTCGTCGACGATCCCAGCGTTCACTCACGACACCGGCTTCTTCCTTGACAGCGGAACCCTTCGCGCGAAGAACCTTCCCGACATGTCCACCGCGTGGGCATTCGCGGGGAACGGCGACCTGAATACGGCCCCGTTGGTCGTCAACGGAGTGGTCTTCGAAGGCTCCACGTCGGGCCGGATCTACGCCCTCCGCGCCAAGACCGGTCACGGCGTCTGGCACGCGGACGTGGGCGCGGAGATCCCCCATCCCGACGAGCAGAACGTCTCCCAACCTCTGACGGGCCTCGGAGCGGGAGACGGCCTCCTAGTCGTTCCGGCCGTTGACCGGCTCGTCGCGTACGGGTCGGCGTAGCTCGGCTATTCGAAGCGGAGGCCGGAACCAGCGACGACGTGCCCGACGCGGCTGGCGCGAGGTGCTTTGGCCATCACCGCGTCGAGCGAGTCTGAGCTGGTGACGAACACCATCCCAAGGCCGAGGTTGAACGTCGAGCGCATCTCATCCTCCGTTAGGTCCGCCTCCCTACGGAGGAGCTCGAAGATCGGCGGCACGTCCCACGTGGAGGTGTCGAGCTCCGCGCCGAGATGCTCAGGCAACGCGCGTGGGATGTTCTCCTCGAGCCCGCCGCCGGTGATGTGAGCAGCTGACTTCACGAGCCCAGCCTGGACCAGCTCCACGACCACCGGCGCGTAGATTGCCGTGGGTTCGAGGAGCTCCTCGACAAGCGGTCGCGCGAGGCCCTCCACCGTGTCTTCGAGCGAATACTTCCCGGAGTCGAGCAGCGCGTGCCGCACGAGACTGAAACCGTTGGAGTGGAGGCCCGTCGAGGGCAGCCCGATCAGGACGTCGCCCTCCTCCACCTTCGCCGGGTCGAGCACGGCTGACTCCTCGACCATGCCGACGCAGAACCCCGCGAGGTCGAAGCGGCCGGGCTCCATGACGCCTGGATGCTCGGCCGTCTCTCCTCCCAGGAGCGCGCATCCGGCGCGGCGGCAACCCTCCGCGACGCCGGAGACGATCGTCGCCACCTCCTCGGGAACGACGCGCTCAACCGCGAGGTAGTCGAGGAAGAACAGCGGCTCCGCGCCCGTGCAGACCACGTCGTTCGCGCACATCGCGACGAGGTCGATCCCGATCGTGTCGAGACGGCCCGCCATCCTCGCGATCTCGGTCTTCGTGCCGACGCCGTCGGCGCCCGCGGCGAGCAAACGATCGCCACCTATCCGGTACAACCCCGCGAACCCACCGATGCCGGTGGCCACCTCCGGACGAGATGCGGCAGACGCGATGTCGCGGATGAGGTCGACGGCGGTAGCCGCGGCCTCGAGGTCGACGCCGGCTTGCCGGTACGCGTGGATGCCGTGATAGCCGCCGGACGGCTCGGAGCCGCCGTGCGAGCGGGAGCTCATTCCTCCAGTAGGAACTTGCCCGCGTGCTCGGGGATCGGCACCGGATACTCCCCGTCGAAGCACGCGCGGCAGAACTCCTCCTTGGGAGATCCGGTCGCACCGACCATCCCGTCGAGCGAGAGGTACGCGAGCGAATCCGCTCCGACGTAGTCGCGGATCTCCTCCACCGCGAGGTCGGAGCCGATCAGCTCCGCGCGCGTCGGCATGTCGATGCCGTAGAAGCATGGCCAGCGGATCGGAGGGCTCGTCACGCGCGTGTGGATCTCCGTCGCGCCCGCCTCGCGCAGAGCGGTGATGAGCTGCCGCGTCGTCGTTCCGCGGACGATGGAGTCGTCGACGACGACGAGTCGCTTGCCGCGGATCGTTGCCGGGATCGGATTGAGCTTCAGCTTCACGCCGCGCTCGCGGAGCGACTGGGTCGGCTGGATGAACGTCCGGCCGACGTACCGGTTCTTCATGAGGCCTTCACCGTAGGCGATGCCTGCCGCCTCGGCGTATCCCTGCGCGGCGGAAACGGCGGTGTCCGGAACGGGGATGACCATGTCGGCCTCCACCGGCGCCTCCGCTGCCAGGCGGCGCCCGAGCTCCCGACGCACCTCGTGGACCGTCTCCCCCTGCATCCGGGAGTCGGCGCGCGCGAGGTAGACGAACTCGAAGACGCAGAGGGCCTTGCGGGGACTCTCCGCGAAGCGGTGTGAGCGGAGGCCACGATCGTCGATGGCGACGAGCTCTCCGGGCTCCACCTCGCGGACGTAGGTGGCGCCGACGATGTCGAGAGCCGCCGTCTCGGAGGCGAACACGAAGCCGGTCGGCAGCTTGCCGATCGCGAGCGGGCGGAACCCGAACGGGTCCCGCGCGGCGAAGACCGTCCGCTCGTCCATCATCACGAACGAGAAGGCCCCTGAAAGGGTGGGGAGCACCTTCAGGGCCGCTTCCTCGAGGCCGCCGCCGTTCATGGAGCGGGCGAGGAGCGTCGTTACCAGATCGGTGTCGCTCGTCGCTCCCGAGCGCGCACCAACCCGCTCGGCAAGCTCAGCGGTGTTGACGAGGTTCCCGTTGTGGGCGAGCGCGATGGAGTGCTCTCCATCGGTCTTGAACGCCGGCTGCGCGTTCTCCCACGTCGTGGAGCCGGTCGTGGAGTAGCGGGTGTGTCCGATCCCGAGATCGCCCTGGAGGGTCGCAAGCGTCGCCTCGTTGAAGACCTGGGAGACGAGCCCGAGCTCCTTGTAGACGAGGAGGTTCCGGCCGTCGGATACCGCGATGCCCGCAGACTCCTGGCCGCGGTGCTGCTGGGCGAAGAGGCCGAAGTAGCTGAGCCGGGCGACTTCCTCGCCGGGAGCCCACACCCCGAAGAGGCCGCACTCCTCTTTTGGACTCTCGCTTCCCACCCGGTCGATGCTAGCACCCCGTTGGACGGCGGCCTTCGGCTCGATCGGTCGTGTTGTGTCCGGTCGGCGACAACCATCGACCGGTTCCCAACGGCACCACGAATGGCCGGAGGCCCGCACGAAGCGGGCCTCCGGGTGGAGCTCTATCGGCGGCCACTTTCGGGCCGCTCAACCTCAGAACTAACGTGTGGCAGCGTCCCGCTCGACGGTCTGCGAGCGGCTCACGTCGACGTACTCGCCGTCTCGCACGTAGCGCTCACGGTCCTGCGGGCCGTACATCGCGTCTCCTCGCGGAGTCGCTCCGCCGACGGCGCCACCGAGGCCAGCCGCGACGAGCGTGCCGAGCATCGACCAGAACGTCGCCCAGAGCGGGGCGTTGGAAACGCCGAAAGCCTTCAGCGTCGCTCCGCCGGACGCCGCTCCCGCGCCCACCGCGCCGCTGATGTTGAAGACGCTCAGGAGCGCGGGGACACCGACTCCGACCGTCGCGATCAGGAGCAATCCCCAGATCGTCAGGCCGTTCATGAGCCCAGCTCCCCAACCGCGCGTGCTGGACAGCCAGCCCGCGAAGTACCCCGCGAGGAACAGCGAGACGATCGCGGAGATGCCGACGTACCACTCCAGGTTCTGGCGGACCCCCGAGATGCCGGAGCCGTACGCGAGGGCGAACCAGAATGCCGTCAGAAGCGTCAGCAATCCGAGGCCGATGACGGCCCCGCCGAAGATCGCGCCCCAGCGGATCAGGCTCGGCCGAGTCCTCTCCACGGGCGCTTCGTGTTCCCGTACGTATGCCATACATATCCTCCTCGGTCCCGACACGGTTGCGCCGCCACCGCATGTGCGGCCGGCGCTTCGTAACATCTCGGACTCTTCCCACCCGTTGGGGCAGTCAATCGTCCAGGCAGGGGAAACGACGGAAATCTGACGGAGCGGGGAGGCCTAGCCGGCCATGAGCTTCGGGATCGCTTCGTCGTAGACGGCGCGGGCCTCGCCGACGGAGATCTCCACGTGCGGCGCGAACATCATCCGGGGGCCGCCGGTCTCTCCCAGTCGCTCGCACGGAACGCCTCGGGCGGCGGCCAGAGCCTCGAGCGCGTCCGCTCGCTCCGGTCGCACCGAGACCACCCCGCGCGAGGCGGACTCGGAGAACAGCGTCACGTGCGCCGGGACGTCGGCGCGGAGCGACACAGCGAACCCGGTGTCGCCGGACATGGCGCACTCCGCCAGTGCGACCGCGAGGCCGCCCTCGGAGCAGTCGTGCGCCGAGACGAGGAGGTCCTGCGCGGCCGCGTCGACGAGCAGTCCGTGGAGCGCCTTCTCCTTCTCGAGATCCAATGCCGGGGGGCGGCCGGCGACAGTTCCGAGGACCGCCTCCGCGAAGGCGGAACCTCCGAGCTCCGGAAAGGTCTCGCCGAGCTGGAGGATCATGAGGCCGCTCTGCGGAAAGCCAGGCCGGGGCATCAAGCGGTAGTCCTCCATCAGCCCGAGCATCCCGACGATCGGCGTCGGCCAGATCGCGGAGTCGCCGGACTCGTTGTAGAAGGAGACGTTCCCTCCCGTGACCGGCGTTTCCAGCGCCGTGCAGGCATCGGTCATCCCGCGCACCGCCTCGGAGAACGCCCACATCACCTCCGGCCGCTCGGGGTTTCCGAAGTTCATGCAGTTCGTGATCGCGATCGGCGTCGCCCCGACGGAGGCGACGTTCCGCGCGGCCTCTGCGACGGCGTGCGCTGCCCCGAGGTACGGGTCGAGGTGGCCGAATCGCCCGTTGCCGTCGGTGGAGAGCGCGAGCGCCTTCAGCGTTCCTCCGATACGGACGACCGCCGCGTCGGCGCCGGGATGCCCGACCGTTCCGCCCTGCACGAGGAAGTCGTACTGCTCGATGACCCACCGCTTGCTCGCGATCCCGGGCGAGCCGAGGAGCGCGAACAGAGAGTCGTCGAGCGACGTCTCCACGTTCGCGAAGGTCGGGTCCTCCTCCAGAACGTCCTCGATCGTCGGAGGCGCCTCCATCGGGCGGCGGTACTCCGGTCCCTCGTCCGCGAGCGACGCGGGCGGAACGTCGGCGACCTGCTCGCCTTCGCGCGTGACATGGAGACGGTCGCCGTCCGCGACCGTGCCGACGACGTTCGCGGCGAGTCCCCACCGCTCGCAGACCTCACGCACCTCGGCGAGCCTCTCCGGCGCGACGACGGCGAGCATCCGCTCCTGCGACTCGGACGTGAGGATCTCGAACGGCTCCAGCCCGGGCTCCCGGAGCGGAACCTCGTCGAGGTCGAGCTCCGCGCCGGCTCTCCCGTGCGCGATGGTCTCGGATACAGCGCACGTCAGGCCCGCCCCGCCGAGATCCTGGAGGCCTTCGAGGAGGTCGCGCTCCACGAGCTCGAGGCAAGCCTCGATCAAGAGCTTCTCCGCGAACGGATCTCCGATCTGCACGGAGGGGCGGCTCTCCTGCGCGTCGTCCTCCAGCGTTCGGGAGGCGAGGACGGAGACGCCTCCGATGCCGTCACGGCCGGTGCTCGCTCCGATCAGCACGAGGAGGGAGCCCGCGTGCAGCTCTCCGGCTCGCATCAGGCGGTCGGCCGGCGCGACGCCCACGCACATCACGTTCACCGTCGGATTGGCGGAGTGCGGGTCGGCGAACGAGATCTCGCCGCCCACCGTCGGAACGCCGATCGAGTTCCCGTACTGACCGATGCCCGCGACGACGCCACCGAGGAGATAGCGGTTGCGCTCCTCCGTCAGCGGACCGAATCGCAGAGGATCCAACAGCGCGATCGGGCGCGCTCCCATGGAGACGATGTCGCGCACGATCCCGCCGACGCCGGTGGCCGCGCCCTGGAACGGCTCCACGGCCGAGGGATGCGAGTGGCTCTCGATCTTGAAGACGACCGCG
This sequence comes from Actinomycetota bacterium, assembly GCA_045805245.1. GTDB lineage: Bacteria > Actinomycetota > UBA4738 > UBA4738 > JBJMLN01 > JBJMLN01. The sequence goes on from JBJMLP010000190.1 coordinate 6,462, forward strand.
AGCCCGTCGCCGACGTCGACGGCTCCGGCGTCCTCGCCGGGACCGACGAGGACCCGATCGCCCGCGGTCGGCAGTCGTCGGAGATGCACCTTGCTCGACTTGTACGAGCAGTGCTCCGACCACATCGCCGCGTACATCGCGAGCTCCGTTCGGTTCGGATCGCGCCCGAGTCGCTCGCGGATCGACGCGAGCTCCTCGTCGGACAGGCCGAGGGCGCGGTGGAGCGGCTCGTCCGGTTGGGAACCGGCGCTCAGCTGACCCGCTCCAGCACGCGGGAGAGGAGCGCCTCGAACAGCGGACGCCCTCCGGTCGGGCCGACGTCCGGATCGACCGCGTGCTCCGGGTGCGGC
>JBJMLP010000191.1:0-9561 GCA_045805245.1 Actinomycetota bacterium
ATGAACGCGGCGAGCGTCCAGAACGCGCCCGCGAGATCCCCTTGCGACTCCGCGAGGTGCGCCTGGACGAAGCCGCGCCAGAACAGCTCCTCGCCCGACACGGTCACGACGCCGGCGAGGAGGATCGCCGCCCACAACGGAAGCCTGCGGCGCGCGCCGTAGAGCGAGGAGGCGTGCCGCTCGAAGCTCGGCCACGGGCCCCGCACGACGGCGACGAACACGCGCGTCGCGGCGAAGAGCACGATCCCGGAACCGACACCGACGAGAGCGGCCTCCGCGGCGGAGACCTCGGATGCGATGGCGACGCCCTCCGCGAGCGCGATCGCACCGAGCACGACCATCGCGGCCGCCATCACCGTCCAGATGCTTCCGCGGCCCGCGGCGACGAGGCGCCAGGCGAGGACCTCGACGGCCGCGCCCAACGCGACGAGGACGGGCGTCATCGTGGAGGGAGGAAGCGAACCTTCGCCGCGAGCTCCGCGGTGAGCGCGGTGATGACCGCGAGGTAGAAGAATCCGGTCGCCGCTTGCACGGCCGTCGCTCGCGCTCCGTTGAGCGTCAGCCGGATCATGATCGCGATCATCGCGGTCGCTCCTGTCATGCCGAGCGCGATCCACGACGCGAGACCCGCGGTCGTCAACAGCGGATTGAACTCGTTCGAGGCTCCGGTCGGCCCGAAGCCACCGGCGACGATCGCGACGGCCTCCAGCGCCACGCCCACGATGAGGGCGATCGTCGAGCGGTTGATCGGGCGCCGGGAGAGACCGCGATCCGTCAGGTACCAGTGGCCGAGCAACAGCCCGTCGAGCGTCGAGCCGAGGAACGCGGCGCCGGCGAGGAGCTGGAGCGCGGCGACGCCCGGAGAGCCCTCCGCCGTTCCGGCGAGGGCGACCAACATCGCGACGCAGAGCGGCACGGTCGCGAAGCCGACGATCCGCGCGGCCCGTTCGGCGCGGGCGTACAGCAGGACGAGCCAGACGAGCGTCGCGGCAGCGACCGCTCCGGAGAGCCAGAGCCCCCACCGGCCCGCATGGCTCGAGGCCGTCAGCCCGGCGGCGACCGACCTCCATCCCGCGACGGCGAGGATCAGGAGCACGACGCCGGTCAGCTTGAAGAAGCCGCGCTTGACCTCCCCCCAGAGCGGAGACAGGAACAGCCACGTTCCCGCCCCGGCCACGGTCTCGGCGAGGACGAGCGCCATCACGCCTGCGGGCCCGGTCACGTTCAGAGCCTACCGATGCCGGTAGGCTTGCTCGCCATGGCCGACTGGAGGACCTACGACGAGGCCGCTCCGGACTACGCGGAGCTGTGGGAGCCGCTGACCGAAGGAGCCGCTTCCGACCTCGTCGAGCTCGCTCAGCCGACGGCGACCGAACGGCTCCTGGACGTCGGAACGGGCGCCGGCGTGGTCCTCGGCGAGGCGGAAAGCTCCGGCGCCTTCGCGGTGGGCATCGATCGCTCCGTCCCGATGCTGGAGGCCGCCCGCCGCGTCCGGCCCTCGATCCGCGTGGCCGCCGCGGACGTGATCGATCTCCCCTTTCGGGACGCGACGTTCGACGCCGTCACCGCGAACTTCGTGCTGCACCACTTCGCCGACCACCGAACCGCGCTGTTCGACATGCTGCGAGTGCTGAAGCCGGGCGGGCGGATGGCGCTCTCCGTCTGGGGCGTGAACCGCGACGAGTACCGCAAGGCCTGGAACGAGCTCGTCGAATCGGCGGTCGGCATCGACTTGCTTAACGACGCGATGGAGCAGGCCGCCCCCGGGCGTGACCGGTACGTGGAACGCGAACGGTTCGAACAGGATCTCTACGACGCCGGCCTCCGCCACCTCCGCATGGAGACGCGCGAATACCGCCGCCACATCCCGCTCCACGACCTCGTCCGCCAGCTCGAGCTCGGAGCCCTCGGTCGCTTCGTCCACTCCATGCTGGGCGATCGCGATTGGGAGGAGTTCCGCGCCCGGGCCGAGCGCGCTTTCGCCGATCGCTTCGCCGACCCGCTGACGGACTTCAACGACGCCTATCTCGCGGTGGGGTCCAAGCCCGCCTGACGACGGTGCCGTAGCTCGACGAGGGCCGCGTCTAACGGAAAGCAACCACCCTCGACTCCCCCTGACCGCCCCGCGGGTGGAACCTCTGTCGTAGGCCCAGCTTCAGGAACGACGGTTCTCGGCCGATACAACCCCTGAGGAGACCAGGCGTCGAGGGGTGCCATGGCAAGAGACGTCGCCGTTTCGCTGACCCGGCAGGTCGTGGGCCGCCTCGCGGCCCTCCTTCTGCTGTCCGCGGGCGCCGTCTCCGTCCTCACCGCTCCCTTCGAGCCTGCCGAGAACCGCCTCCCGATCGTCGCCCTCGGCGCGGCCGCGATGATCATCGGCGCCTGGGCCTGGCGTGCGCCGTGGGATCGATGGTCGCGGGAGGCGTCGCTTTGGCTGCTCTTTCCCGCGTTCACGTTGATCGGCCTCGGACAGATCCTCGGCGGCGTGGACCCGTACACGTATGCGATCTACTTCATGGTGATCTTCGCGTGGGTCGGTGTATGTCACCGACCGTGGACGTCGCTCCGGTTGGCGCCCCTCGCGACGGTCGCCTACATCCTGCCGCTGATGCTCTCCGAGCACGGGCCGACGGCGTACGCCTCGATCCCCCAGGTGATCCCGCTCTGCGTCGTCGTCGGAGAGGCGCTCGCGCGCGTTCCCAACCGTCTGCGTCGTTCCGAAGAGATCGACCTGCGCCGCATGTCGGATATGCGAGCGCTCGTGGCGGCGACCGAGGAGCTCGCGCGGCAGACGGTTCCGACCGAGACCGCGGATCTCGTCTCGCGCCTCGGCATCGAGATCTTCCACGCGAGCGCAGCGCTGGTCCTCCTCCGCGGCGATGGGGACACCTTCGTGACGACGGGCTCTCGGCGCTGGCAGGAGCCCCCGGTGAGCGTCTCCAACGGCCAGGAGCCGATGATGGAGTACGCGATGTCGCGCGGCTCGGCGGTCTCCGCGCCGTGGATGAGCTCTCACGGGCCGTTGTCGGGAAGCGGAGGCTTCCGGACCGTGCTGTTCCTTCCGCTCCGCGGTTCGGCCGCGCCGATCGGAGCGCTCGCGCTCGGCTTCGACCGCGACGCGGCGTCGCTGGACCCGTTCGAGAACTACCTCGGTCTCACGTTCGCGACACAGGCCGGACTCGCGTTCGAGCGGCTCGAGGTCACGAAGCTGCTGCTCGACGCGACCCTGCGCGACGAGCTGACGCGCCTCGGCAACCGCCGGCGCGTGGAGTCGGGGCTCCGCGAGCTCGATCGAGGCGACGCGGTCATCCTGTTCGACCTCGACCATTTCAAGGAGCTCAACGACACCCAGGGTCACGCGGCGGGAGACGCCGCGCTCCGGGCCTTTGCGGCTCATCTGCGGCACACGCTTCGGGAGGAGGACTGGGCCGCCCGATACGGCGGCGACGAGTTCCTCGCGGTCCTTCGCGGCGCCGCGAGCGACGCGCACCACATCATCGAGCGGCTCACCGAGACGTGGAGGGAGACCGATCCTCCGACGACGTTCACCGCGGGAGTCGCTCTCCACTGGGACGGAGAATCGCCGTCGGACACGCTCGCCCGAGCGGACCGAGCCCTCTACGAGGCCAAACGCGACGGCAGAGACCGGGTCCACTTCGCAGAAGCCACGGCATAGCCGCCCTCTGATACGTACTACGCATCGCGGACATACGTCTACTGAATCCCATCGATTCACCGCGTGTATACTGAGTGCATGAATGGTGGCCAGTTCGTCCGGGAGGCTCGGCGCAGGGCCGGTTTCACCCAGGCGCAGCTCGCCGCCCGTAGCGATGTGTCGCAGGCGACGATCGCGCGGATCGAGAACGGCGCCGTGTCGCCTTCTCTCGAGCGGATCCATTCCCTCGTCCGAGCCGCAGGCTTCGACCTTGAGATCCACGTCGTTCCCGTCGACGACGATTCCGTCGTGTTGGCGCAGCAGAACCTTCGCTTGACGCCCGACGAGCGGGTCCGCCGGATGCTCGATGGGCTCCGATTGCAGGGTGCCGCGCGCGCCTCCGGCGAGGACTCCCGGAATGGCTGAATTTCGGCCCCAGGAGATCCTTCGCGTCCTCAATGAGCACGGAGTCGAATACGTCCTGATCGGGGGACTCGCTGCCGTTCTCTACGGTGAGCCCCACCTCACGACTGACGTGGACATCGTTCCGCAGGAGTCGCGTGCGAACCTGGACCGCCTCTCAGCGGCTCTCGGCGTGATCAATGCCCGGATCCGGATCGCGGGTGACGAGGAAGGCGTCCCGTTCAGCCACGACGCGGCGAGCCTGGCCCAAGTTCGGATCTGGAACCTCACGACGGACCTGGGCAACCTCGACATCACCTTCGTGCCCAGCGGAACGCGCGGCTACGACGACCTCATCCGTGAGATGCACCGCGTCAGGCTCGGGGGAACGGACGCGCCGCTGGCGTCGCTCGCGGACGTGATCCGCTCCAAGGAGGCCGCCGATAGACCGAAGGATCGGGCGATCCTTCCCGCGTTGCGACGGCTGCTCGAGGACACGAACCGCACCGGCTGAGCGACCACGCTCACAGCGCGGAAGATTTCCGCTCCTCCTCCGGTTGGCGACTGGCGACACCGGAGATGAGGAGGAGCGGATGAAGGTCGGCATCCTCGGCTCGGGCTCCGTCGGACGCGCACTCGCGGAGGGGTTCCTCCGCGTCGGGGACGAGCCCATGATCGGAACACGAGACGTCGCGGCGCTGTTGGCACGGACCGACCCCGACCGCCCCGGAGCGGTTCCGTTCGCCACCTGGCACGAGGAGCATCCCGACATCGCCGTCGGCAGCTTCGCCGATGTGGGGCGGCACGGAGAGGTCCTCGTCAACTCCACCGCGGGCGCTGCGTCCGTCGAGGCGCTCCGTGCCGCCGGGGCGGCGGAGATGGACGGCACGGTCGTGATCGATACGTCGAACCCGCTCGACTTCTCCGACGGATTTCCGCCGTCGCTGTTCGTCTCCAACACCGATTCGCTCGCGGAGACGATCCAGCGCGAGTTCGCCTCCATCCGCGTCGTGAAGGCATGGAACACCGTCACGGCCGCGCTGATGACGAACCCGAAGCTCGTCGCGGACGGCGATCATTCCCTTCCGATCTGCGGCGTCGACGCCCTGGCGAAGGCGAGCGTCACCGAGCTCCTCGAGCGCTTCGGATGGACCGACGTGATCGATCTCGGCGACCTGACGGCCGCGCGCGCGATGGAGGCCTACCTGCCGATCTGGCTCCGGTACATGCAGGCGGTCGAAACGCCGCTCTTCAACACGAAGGTCGTGCGGTAGCGCGGGTTCCGCGGCGCCTAACCGCCGGTCCCGGTTCAGACCGCCTTGCGGTACAGCCGCACGGAGATCGGTACGAAGATCACGACGATCCCTGCGATCCACGCGATCGCCGAGATGACGTCGCCCCGCGCGGGGAGGCCGAGGCAGAGATCGCGGACCGCGTTGACGGTCGCCGTCACCGGCTGGTGGTTCGCCCAGACCTGGAGCCATCCGGGCATGCTCTCCGTCGGCACGAAGGCCGAGGAGGCGAACACGAGCGGCGCGAGCACGGGGAACGCGGCCGCCTGCGCCGTCTCCGGATCGCCGACGGCCAGTCCCACCGTCGCGAAGATCCACGACATCGCGTAGCCGAAGCCGAGCGCGATGACGACGCTGAACAGGAACGCACCGAGCCCGCCGTGGATGCGGAAGCCGACGATCACGCCGACGACCACCATCAACACGTACACGAACACGTTCCGCGCGAGGTCGGCGAACGTCCGTCCGGCGAGGACGGCGGAGCGCGCCATCGGCAACGAATGGAAGCGCTCCAGCAGACCCGACTTCATGTCGGTCGCGAGCCCGATCGCGGTCGCGAGGGATCCGAACACCACGGTCTGTACGAACACGCCCGGCATCAGGTAGTCGACGTACGGGAACCCCTTGTAGTCGCCGATCGCGCCGCCGAAGACGTAGCGGAACATGATCACGAACACGATCGGCTGGATCGTGGAGAAGATGAGCAGCTGCGGAACCCGCCGGTAGGCGATCAGGTTGCGTTGCGCGATCGCGAACGCGTCCCGCGCTCGGCTGTTGAGCGAGCGCGGGATCCGCGTCACGTCGCGGGTGGGAGCGTTGACCGTCGTCGCACTCATGCCGCACCTCGCTTGGATCGGGCTCCGTCCTGCGGAGCGTCGTCGGCTGCCGGCTCCGTCGCGGCCTTGTGGCCCGTCAGCGCGAGGAACACGTCGTCCAGGCTCGGCTCTCGCACGTCGAGCTTTGCCGGCGCGAGGTCCTCCGCGTCGAGGAGCCGCAGCGCCTCCATGAGCAGGCGCGAACCGTCCTCGCTGGAGATCCGGACGGTGCTGCCCTCTCTCTCCGGGTGCGCGTCCGGAACCCTGGTGAGGAGAACGGCGGCACGCTCGGCCCGCTCAGGGTCGGAGAAGTCCATCTGGACCACCGTGCTTCCGAGCTCGGCCTTCATGGCCTTCGGCGAGTCGTTCGCGATCACGTGCCCCCCGTCGATCACCGCCACGCGTTCCGCGAGCCGGTCGGCCTCCTCCAGGTACTGCGTGGTCAGGAGCACGGTCGTGCCTTCGGCAACGAGCTCGCGGATCATCTCCCAGAGCTCGTTGCGACTCTGAAGGTCGAGACCGGTCGTCGGCTCGTCGAGGAACAGCACGGGCGGCTTCGGCACGAGCGCCGCCGCGACGTCCAGCCGTCTGCGCATCCCTCCGGAGTAGGTGCGCAGCGGACGGTCGGCGGCGTAGTCCAGCTCGAACCGTTGCAGGAGCTCGCTCGCTCGCGGCGCGATGACCGCTCTCGGCAGCTGGGCGAGCAGCCCGATCAAGCGGAGGTTCTCGCGGCCGGTGAGGTTCGGGTCCACAGCGGCGCTCTGGCCGGCGAGCCCGATGCTCAGCCGGACGGCATCGGCGTCCTTCTCGACGTCGTGTCCGAGGACCTCCGCCCGCCCGCCGTCGGCCGGCAGGATCGTGGAGAGGATCCGTACGGCCGTCGTCTTTCCGGCGCCGTTGGGGCCCAGGAGCCCGAAGACGGTCGCCGGCGGCACCTGGAAGTCCACGCCGTCGAGGGCGGCCAGGTCACCGAACCGTTTCTTCAGTCCTTCGACGAGGATCGCGGCATCGCTCATGACCGGACATCCTGCCACCGGATACTTTGAATCGTCAAGTATCCGAGAGCTGAACATTTCGAGAACTGGAGTTTCGCCCTTCGAGCGCGTACGATGGGGCTGTGAGCCGTTCCGAGCCCAAGCGCGCAGTCGCGAGCGACGTCTGGCGGAGCATGTTGCAGTTCTCCTTCATGCACCAGAGTCGCAGATGGATGTCTGATGCGCGGGAGATGGGTCTCACGCCGGGCCACATGAAGGCGCTGATGGTCCTGCAGCCCGGGGAGCTCCGACCGATGGGCGCTCTGGCGGAGGCGATGGGGTGCGATGCCTCCACCTGCACCTGGCTCGTCGACCGCCTGGAAGAGCGTGGGCTCGTCGAGCGCCGCCCCTCCACCAAGGATCGCCGAGTGAAGGCGGTGGTCCTCACCCCCGCCGGCGTGGAGATGAAGCAGAGCGTTCACGAGCGGATGTACGAGCCGCCGCCGGATCTCCTCGCGCTCGACCGCGACTCCCTCGAGAAGCTCCGTTCCGCCCTGCGCACGCTCCCCCGCCCGCCGCACGAGACCGCGGCCGCGGACTCCGCCTGAGCATCCGACCGGCCGCACCCCCTCGATAGACTCCGCGGGTGGCCGTGGTGAGCCTTCGTCCTCCGCTGCGCGACCTCGCGGGCGGGACCTCCGATGTGGAGCTCAATGGCTCCTCGCTGTTGGAGGTCCTGCGCTCCCTGGAGAACGCGCATCCGAGGACTGTGGGTTGGGTCCTGGACGAGCACGGACGGATCCGCCGCCACGTCAACGTCTTCGTGAACGGAGAGATGACGCGGGAGGACCTCCCGCTGGGCCCGGGTGACCGCGTGCACGTGGTCCCCTCGATCACCGGAGGCTGCTGATGACCGATCTTCTCGTCGGAACCCGCAAGGGACTCTTCGTCCTCCGGGGAGATCCGGGGAAGCCCTTCTCCGTCGCGCACCGAGTGTTCGCCGGAGACGTGGCCGAGTTCGCGGTGCGCGATCCGCGCACCGGCCGCACCTTCGCGAGCGTGACCTCCGGGTTCTACGGCCCGCGCCTCTACTGGACCGACGACGTGATGGCCGAGGAGTGGAAGCAGGCCGAGGGGCCCGGCTTCCCGGAGGGAAACGAGAGCTCCGTGGAGCGCACGTGGATCGTCAAACCGGGCGAAGCGCCGGGACAGCTCTGGGCCGGCGTCGATCCCGCGTCGCTGTTCGAGTCGCGAGACGACGGCGAGACCTGGACGGTGAACGAGCCGCTGGTGAAGGAGCGGGAGTCGAGCACGTGGAACCCGGGCCAGGGCGGTCTCGCGTTGCATTCTATCTGCCCGTGGCCGGGCGACCCGATGAAGCTCGCGATCGGCATCTCCGCCGTGGGCGTGTGGTTGACGGAGGACGGCGGCGCGACGTGGAGGACGGGCTATCCGGGACTCGTTCCCGAGTACATCCCCGAGGACGCGCGCGAGGGCGCCAACGCGCTGTGCGTGCACAACATGCATCGAGCGCCGCTGCGGCCCGAGCGACTCTTCATGCAGTTCCACGGCGGCGTGTACCGATCGGACGACGCGGGAGCCACGTGGAACGACATCCGCAAGGGGCTCTCCAGCGACTTCGGGTTCCCGCTCGCGATCGACCCAGGAGATCCGGACAGCGCGTATGTGATCCCTCTCGTCGGCGCGGAGGACCGCACGACGCCGGGAGGCGCGGTCAAGGTCTGGGAGACGCGCGACGGAGGCGCCTCGTGGACGGCTCGCTCGGAGGGGCTGCCGCAGGAGAACGCGTATCTCACGATCCTGCGCCAGGCGTTCGGCACAAGCGGAGAGGGAGACGACCTCGAGCTCTACTTCGGCGCGGAGTCCGGCGAGGTCTTCGGTTCCGCGGACGCCGGCCGGAGCTGGTTCGAGGTCGCAAGGAGTCTTCCTCCCGTCACCTCGGTCCGCGTCGCCTAGCTGGGCAGACGGAGGTTGCCCATCCCTCCGTCGACGCCGAGGACCGTTCCGGTCGTGGAGGCCGACAGCGGACTCGCCAGGTAGACGATCGCGTTCGCGACCTCCTCTGCGGTGACGAGTCTCCCGATCGGCTGACGGTGCTCGAGGGCTTCACGTTCCGAGGCTGGATCCGGAGCCGCGTCGAGGAGTCTCCCGACCCACGGCGTGTCGGCGGTTCCGGGCGCGACGGCGTTGACACGGATGCCGTCCTTCACATGGTCCGCCGCCATCGCGAGCGTCAAGGAGTACAGCGCTCCCTTCGACGCCGAGTAGAGCGCGCGGTGCGGAACGCCAACGACGGCGAGCACGGAACTCGTGTTGACGATCGCCGCGTGGTCGGAGCGACGGAGCAGCGGAAGCACCGAACGCGTCACGCGGACGGCTCCGACGACGTTCACGTCCAGGAC
>JBJMLP010000192.1:0-10171 GCA_045805245.1 Actinomycetota bacterium
CGCGGTGCGGCGGAGGGCATCCGGGAGAAGTGCGCTGACCTCGCGAAGCTGTAGCCCTTCAGTCCGGCGGGATCTGGGTGCCGCCGGGATCCGAGGGCGGCGGTGAAGCTTCCGCAGGCGGAGCTTCCGCAGGCGGAGCTTGCGCGGGCGGAGCTTGGGCGGGCGGTGCGGCCCCCGGCTCGGGCGGGGGGGGCGGCGTCGATGCATCGGGAGGGAGCGGCGCGTCGGTGACGGCCTCACCCGTGCCTCGGTCGCGGCCGGAGACCCACGCGATGCCGAGCAATCCCCCGAACAGCCCGAGGATGCCGCCGACGATCACGAGGTAGATCCCGAGCTTCAGATCCACGACGAGATACTTCTCGATCCTCGTGAGGATGTCGTTGTACGGCAAGCCGGTCGTGTTCGCGATCTTGTGCGCGGTGTCCTGGGCCCCCGTATCGAAGGCGGAATCCTTCCGGACGACGTCGAGCACGGCGATACCAGTCGCAGCGATGCTCACCGCGACGATCACCCATCCGAGGATCCGAGCCGTGCTCTTGGAGGAGATGCCTCGCATCAGGACGCCGATGACGAGCAGCGCGAAGCCGATGATGAGGGTGATCTTCCCCTCGGTGAGGTCGACGCCGGGAACGTTTGAAGTGAGCCCACTGCCGGCGGTGCCCGGGATCCGGACCGCGATGGAACCCCAGTCCAACAGCGAGCCGAGACCCACGAGCAGACCGCCGAGCGACGTCGCAGCGAACGACGCGAGTCGTAGGGGCGGTGGCCGGTTGCGGGTGCGACCGGAGTCTTCGCGCATGGTCGGGACAGTCTCCCATCCGCCGGGACGGGTGCAAGCTCTCTCCCTACAATGACCGCGCGATGACCGAGACCAGAGAGATCGAGGCAGACCACCTGTCCTCCGTGGTGCGCGAGCTCTGCATGGAGATCTGCTACAAGGTCCCGCCCGAGATGGTCGAACTGATGCGCCTTGCCAGAGAGCGGGAGGAATCGCCGATCGGCCGCCAGATCCTCGACCAGTTGCTGCTGAACCAGGACATCGCGGCCGAGGGAGAGTATCCGTACTGCCAGGACACCGGCTATACGGTCGTGTTCCTGGAGCTCGGGCAGGACGTCCACGTCACCGGAGGCGACCTGTACGACGCGATCGATGCGGGCGTGGCCTCCGGCTACCGGGACGGGTACCTCCGCGGCTCGATCGTGCGCGATCCGCTCTTCGACCGGAAGAACACGGGCAACAACACGCCGGCATTCGTTCACACGAAGGTGGTGCCCGGATCGGAGATCCGCATCCAGATCGACGCGAAGGGGGCGGGCTCGGAGAACATGGGCAAGCACGCCATGCTCAAGCCGGCCGACGGCCTCGAGGGCGTCAAGACGTTCGTGTTGAAAGCCGTCGCGGAGTCCGGGCCGAATGCCTGCCCGCCCGGCATCATCGGCGTCGGCGTCGGCGGGAACTTCGAGATGTCCGCCGTCCTCGCGAAGAAGGCGTTGATGCGCAAGGTCGGTCGGCCGAGCGAGGACGCCGCGCTCGCGGACCTCGAAGCGGAGCTCTACGAGAAGTGCAACGCGCTCGGCCTCGGACCGGAGGCGCTCGGCGGAACCCAGACGGTGCTCGCGGTCCACGTGGAGTCGCTTCCCACCCACATCGCGTCGCTTCCGGTCGCGGTGAACATCGAATGCCACGCCCACCGCACCGGCGTCCGGGTGATCTGAGCGTGGCCGTCGAGGAGCTCGACGACGGAAGGAAGCGGCTGACGCCGCCGATGGACGACGGGGACGTGGACGCGCTCCACGCCGGGGACGTCGTGGTCGTGAAGGGTTCCGTCTACGCGGCGCGCGACGCCGCGCACAAACGCATGATGGAGATGCTCGACGCGGGGGACCCCCTCCCGTTCGACCCTCTCGGCGCGGTGCTCTACTACGTCGGCCCCACGCCGGAGCGCCCCGGGAACGTGATCGGCGCGGCCGGACCGACGACGGCGAGCCGGATGGACAAGTACACGGAGCGCCTCCTCGGTCTCGGCGTCAAGGGGCTGATCGGCAAGGGCGGTCGGGGACCGATGGTGCGGGACCAGCTCGCGGACCATCACGCCGTGTACATGGCGGCGCTCGGCGGTGGCGGTGCGCTCGCCGCGCTCAAGGTGCGGGCCCAGCAGGTGATCGCGTTCGAGGAGCTCGGTCCGGAGGCGATCCGGCTGATGGAGCTCGACGACCTTCCGGTGTGGGTCGTGAACGACGCGACCGGCGGCGACTACTACGCGGAGACGCCCAAGCCATACCGGAAGAACGAGCTGCTGCCGGAGGAGCTCCGGCTCTCCTAGCGAGGGTCACCGCAGTTCCGCGGCGATCGCGTCGGCGACCTCCGAGGTGGTCGCCTCTCCGCCGAGGTCGGGCGTCACGTGCTTGCCTCCCACGAGGATCGCGTCCACCGCTCCTTCGATCCCCGACGCCTTCGCATCCAGTCCGAGGTGACGGAGCAGCATCGCTCCCGAGAGGATCATCGCGATCGGGTTCGCGAGTCCCTTGCCGGCGATGTCCGGAGCGCTGCCGTGGACGGGCTCGAACACGGCGTACTCCCAGCCGAGGTTGGCCCCGGCCGCGAGGCCGAGACCGCCGACGAGCCCCGCGCAGAGATCCGAGATGATGTCGCCGTACAGGTTGGGGAGGAGCAAGACGTCCATCGTCTCGGGCTCCGTCACGAGGCGCATCGCGAGCTCGTCGATCTGGAGCTCCTCGTAGTCGACGTCGAACTGGTCGGCGGCCTCCTCTGCGGCCGTCGCCTCCCACACGCCGTCGGAGAGCCGCATGATGTTCGCCTTGTGGCCGAGGGTGACCTTTCGGCGCCGGTTCCATCGGGCGAAGTCGAACGCGTAGGCGACGACTCGCTTCGTCGCAGCGACCGAGATCGGCTTGACGGTGACGCCCGCGTCGTCGCGAAGGTCGTAGCCGGCCAGCTCCCGGAGGCGTTCGCGGAGATGCGCGAGCTCGAGGGAGCCGCGCTCGAACTCCACGCCCCGGTAGACGTCCTCGGTGTTCTCCCGGACGGTCACGATGTCGACGGAGGGATGCCGCGTGCGGATGCCAGGGAGCGTGCGCGCGGGACGGACGGAAGCGAAGAGATCGAGCTCGGTGCGAAGCGCGACGTTCACGCTCCTGAAGCCGGTGCCGACCGGCGTCGTGATCGGTCCTTTCAGCGCGAGACGGGTCGAGCGGATCGCGTCGAGGACGCGGTCGGGGAGCGGCGTACCCTCCGTGTCCATCACCCCCGCGCCGGCGTGCTGGATCTCCCAATCGATGGGCACGCCGGTGGCGTCGAGGACGGTTCGAGCGGCGCCGGCGACCTCCGGTCCGATGCCGTCGCCAGGGATGAGGGTCACGCGATAGGCCACGAAGGCTCAAGATACCCAGGTCAGAGGCGGCGCCCGCGGTCTTTCGTCTCGCCCCGATCCGGAAGCCGGAATCGGCCGTAGACCCAGCGGCGGGCGGTCGCCGCCCACGAGGGAGGAGAGCCCCATGAGGTTCGCCAGGTTCGGAACCACCACCCTGATCGCGTGCGTGCTGGTGCTCGGCGTGGCGCTACCCGCGGAGGCGGCCACCTTCTCGATCTCGATCGTCTCCAGAACCGCGGGTTTCGACCCCGCGGTCGCGTCGCATGCGCAGGGCACGACGTTCGCGTGGACGAACAACGATCCCGCCGTCACGCACACGTCGACGCAGGACTCGCCGCTCGCGCTGTGGGCAACGGGAAGCATCTCCCCCGGCGTCACCAAGAGCGTGACCGTTGCGTCCGCGGGCGCATACCCGTATCACTGTTCCATCCATCCGACGATGACGGGAACCGTCCGCGTTCCGGTGAAGGTCGCGCCTGCCTCCGGATCCACGACGACGACCTTCACCGTCACGATGGCGACCACCGCCGCCACGGGAAACTTCGTCTACGACGTGCAGATGCGGGTCGGAACCGGAGCCTGGACCGACTACAAGACCGGCGTGTCGGGAAAGAGCCTGACCTTCACGTCGGCGACGAAGGGGACCTTCTCGTTCCGCTCGCGGCTTCGGAACACCTCCGTGGCGAACGCGACGAGCGGTTGGTCACCGAGGAAGACCATCACGGTCAGCTGACGCCGCGAGACGGCAGCGTCTAGAAGCGATCGAACAGGATCGCGCGCTTCACTTCCTGGATGGCCTGCGTCACGTGGATGCCGCGCGGACAGGCTTCCGTGCAGTTGAAGGTCGTCTTGCAGCGGAAGACGCCGGTCCGTTCGGAGAGGATCTTCAGCCGCTCCCGGGCGCCGTGGTCGCGGGAGTCGTTGATGAACCGGTGCGCGTTGACGATCGCCGCGGGGCCGACGTACTCGCCGTCGCCCCAGAAGATGGGACACGACGTCGTGCACGCGGCACAGAGGATGCACTTCGTCGTGTCGTCGAACTTCGCCCGGTCCTCCGGAGACTGGAGACGTTCCCGGTCGGGCTCGCCCTCGTCGTTGATCAGGTAGGGGAGCATCTTCTTGTAGCCGTCGAAGAAGGTGTCCATGTCGACGATGAGATCCTTCAGGACGCGCAGACCGCGGATCGGCTCCACGGAGACCTTCGGCGCAACGTCCTTCACCAGCACCTTGCACGCGAGGGCGTTCCGGCCGTTGATCAGCATCGCGTCGGAGCCGCAGATGCCGTGCGCGCACGACCGCCGGAGCGCGAGCGTGCCGTCCTCGTACCACTTGATGTGGTGGAGCGCGTCGAGGAGCCGGTCGTTCGGCTCCATGGAGATCTCCCACTCGTCCCACCACGACTCCTCGCGCACCTCCGGGTTGTACCGGCGTACGCGAACGGCGATCGAGACCTTGTCGGAGCCTTCCACTCGCCGCTCCTCGGAGCCCGCGAGCACGTCGCCCAGTGCCTCGCCCATCAGTACTTCCTCTCCATCGGGATATAGGGCCCCATCTTCACGTCCTTGTACTCGAGGCGGACGCTTCCGTCTTCCTTCCGGTACGCGAGCGTGTGCTTGAGCCAGTGGTCGTCGTCGCGCAGCGGATGGTCCTCACGGTAGTGCCCGCCGCGGCTCTCGTCGCGCGCGAGGGCTCCCGCGACGAGCGCCTCCGAGCAGTCGAGGAGGAAGCCGAGCTCGAAGGCCTCCATGAGCTCCGTGTTGTAGATCTTGCCCGTGTCCTGCACGTAGACCTTCGCGTACCGCTCGCGGAGACCCTCGAGGATGCCTTCGAGCTTGCGGAGGCCCTCCTCGGTGCGAACGACTCCCGCCAGATCGAACATCGTGGTCTGGAGCTCCGCTCGGATGTCCGCCGCGTTGTGGCCGGCGTCCTTGTTCATCAGGCCCTTGATGCGCTCCTCGGCCGCGGCCGCAGGCTTGCCCTCCATCTCGGGAAGTTCCGCCTCTCGCGCATACCGCGACATGTGCCGTCCTCCACGGCGCCCGAAAACCACGATGTCGAGGAGCGAGTTCGTTCCGAGCCGGTTCGCGCCGTGAACGGAGACGCAAGCGCACTCTCCGGCGGCGTACAGGCCGGGAACGGGCGATTCGTCGGAGCCGAGCACGACCTGGCCGTCGATGTTCGTCGGGATGCCGCCCATCGCGTAGTGCGCGGTCGGTTGGATCGGCACGGGGTCGGTCGTCGGTTCCACGCCGAGGTAGACGCGCGCGAACTCCGTCACGTCGGGGAGCTTCTCCTCGATCACGTCGCGTGGAAGGTGACGAACGTCGAGGTAGACGTAGTCGCTTCCGTTGATGCCGCGGCCCTCCTTGACCTCCTGGTAGATCGCCCGGGAGACCATGTCGCGGGGCGCGAGGTCCTTGATCGTCGGCGCGTACCGCTCCATGAAGCGCTCGCCGGTGTCGTTCAGCAGGATGCCGCCCTCGCCGCGCACCGCCTCGGAGAGCAGGATGCCCATCTTGTAGACGCCCGTCGGATGGAACTGGAACATCTCCATGTCCTCGAGCGGGAGGCCGCGGCGGAAGCACACCGCCGGGCCGTCGCCGGTGAGCGCATGCGCGTTGGAGGTGATCTTGAACACGCGACCGAAGCCACCGGTCGCGAACAGCACCGCTTTCGCGCGGAACACGTGCACCTCACCGGTCGCGAGCTCGTAGGCGACGACGCCGGCGCAGCGTCCGTCCTCCATCAGCAGGTCGAGGCAGTAGAACTCGTTGAAGAACCGGACGTTCCTCTTGATGCACTGCTGGTAGAGCGTCTGGAGGATCATGTGCCCGGTCCGGTCGGCCGCGTAGCACGCGCGGCGGACGGGCGCCTCTCCGTGATTGCGCGTGTGGCCGCCGAAGCGGCGTTGGTCGATCTTTCCCTCCGGCGTGCGGTTGAACGGCAGCCCCCAGTGCTCGAGCTGGATCACCGACTCGACGGCCTCGCGACACATGATCTCCGCCGCGGGCTGGTCGACGAGGTAGTCGCCGCCCTTGACGGTGTCGAACGTGTGCCACTCCGGAGAGTCCTCTTCGACGTTCCCGAGCGCCGCGCACATCCCTCCCTGGGCGGCGCCCGTGTGGGAGCGCGTCGGATAGAGCTTCGAGATCACCGCCGTCCGAACGGAGTCGGAGGCCTCGATCGCCGCTCGGAGGCCCGCGCCGCCGGCGCCGACGATCACCGCGTCGTACACGTGGGTCGTCGTCATGTCTGCGGGAAGTTCGCCGGGTTGAACGTGAACACGATGACGGTGCCGAGGACGAACAGCACGAAGGTGATCACGTAGAAGACCATGTTGACAGCGAACCGCCAGCCGGGTTTCGTGACGTAGTCCATCGTGACGTTCCGAAGGCCGTTCACGCCGTGGATCAGCGCCAGGGAGAGCATCATCCAGTCCCAGGTGCGCCAGAACGGGCTCGCCCACCGCACCTCGACGAACTTGAAGTCGACGCGGCTCACCCCACCGCCGAAGACGTGCATGATCAGGACGTGGCCGACGGCGAGGAACAGCAACACGATGCCGGAGATGCGCATGAAGAGCCACGTCCACAGCTCCAGGCCGCCGGCAGGGCGCTCGCGGCCACCGCGGTAGCTCGCGGCTCCGCCCGCCTGCCCCGGAACGCTTCGTCGCTCGGCGGTGGTCGCCATCAGTGGAGCACTCCCGCCAGCTCGAGGATGTCCTTGCCCATGATCCAGGTGATCGGGATCATCGACGCGACGAACAGTCCGACCGTGCCGTAGAGGAGCTGGCGGTTGTAGCGCGTCGCGGAGGGCCAGAAGTCGATGATCATGATGCGGACGCCGTTGAGGGCGTGGAAGATGACCGCCGCCACGAGCCCCAGCTCCAGCAGGCGAACGCCCCAGTTCTGATAGACCGACAGGACCCGGTTGTACGCCTCCGGCCCCCACCCGACGACCGCGGTGTCGACGACGTGGGCGAACAGGAACAGGATGATGGCAACGCCGGTGACCCGGTGGGCGATCCACGTCCACTGGCCCTCATGGCCCTTGTAGAGCGTTCCGAAGTCCGACTTCTTCTTCGCCACGGTTCTCTCCAGCGTAGCGGTGCCGGTTGATTGCCCTCCCGGACGGGCCGTCGGAAGGCCGCGCGGAGTCTACTCCGTCCCGGCCTGCGCTCAGCTCAAGACAGGCGAAGGGCGACCATCACTCCATCCCGCGTGGGAACGATGACGGAGAGATACCGCTCGTCAGCTGCGATCATCGCGTTGTGCTCGAGGATCGCCTTCGTCGCGCCGTCGGGGGATCCTTCGACGACCCGGCCGCTCCAGAGGACGTTGTCGCAGAGGTACAGGCCACCGACCCGGATCCGGTCGCGAGCGGCGCGCCACGCGTCCGGATAGCCCTCCTTGTCGATGTCGCAGTAGACGATGTCGAACTCGCCCTCGACCTCGCCGAAGCTCGTGACCGCGTCGCCGACGCGGAAGCGCACGCGTTCCACGACCCCGGCGCGGCCGAGGTAGTGCAGAGCCTTCTTCTCGTTCTCCGGGTCGCCGTCGGTCAGGTAGACCTCCCCGGTCGGGCCAACCGCGCGTGCGAACCAGTAGGCGGAGTATCCGTAGCCGGAACCCAGCTCGAACACGCGTCGCGCGCCGATCGAACGCGCGAGCCCCTCGAGCGTCACGCCGACGATGCGGTTGACGATGGGGAAGTTCCGCTCGGCGGCAACCCGTTCCATCTCCAGCAGGACCGGGTCGTCGTAACGCTCCAGGAGGGAGCGCATGTACTCCTCGACGCGGGGTTCGACGATGTCCACCACGGCGCCTAGACCTGCACCGTGTCCGCGCGCTCGGAGAGCACGTACGTGAGGCCGGCGACGGCGAACCCGATGAAGTAGCTGAAGTCCGCTCCGCCGAGATGGGGTGCGAGGAACCCGGTGAAGTACGAGCCGGACATGAACGGGATGGAAACCACGACGCCGATCAGGTAGCAGATCAAGCCTCGAGAGCCGAACGGCCGCGCGAGCCGGAACTCCTCCGGCCGCTGGTGCCGCAGGACGTAGAAGTCCACCAGCACGATCGCGAGCCACGGCGTGATCCAGTAGTCGAGCAGCAGGAGGAAGTTCTGATAGTTGTCCAGGAAGTTCGCCTGGCCGATCAGCGCCAGCACGAAGCCGAGGCCCCCTCCCGCGACGGCGAGTTGCCAGCGCCGGAGTCGGAGGTCCAACACGCGCGCCGACATCGTGTTGGAGTAGAGGTTCAGCGCGTTCGCCGCGCAGGCACCAAGGACGATAGCGATTAGTGCCCAGCTACCGAAGGCTCCCATGACGTCATCGAGTGCGGGGATTGCGGTCAACCGTCCTGCGACAACGATCGCGACCAG
Source organism: Actinomycetota bacterium (assembly GCA_045805245.1). Taxonomy (GTDB): domain Bacteria; phylum Actinomycetota; class UBA4738; order UBA4738; family JBJMLN01; genus JBJMLN01. The sequence continues at coordinate 8,775 of JBJMLP010000192.1, forward strand.
GGCGCCCAAAATCTCGAGCCAAAGCGAAGCGAGGCCGGCGCCGGCGAATGTGTATACGAAGGCGCGCTTGAGTGATCCGCCTTCCGGAAGGTAGCGGGAGTAATCCGACGCGTAGGGCGACCACGACATCACGTATGCGAACGAAACAGCAAGAACGATTGCCGCGGACGAGATCGTTCGGCCTGCGGCTGAACCCTGGTAGCCGGTCACGCGGTCCCAGTGCGTGAGCGCGACGATCGTCGCGATCGCGAAGAGCACGCCGAGCACCGCCGCCATGACGCGCTCGAACGCGTGGATCAGGTTGTGGCCGTAGATCACGATCGCGGTCTGCGCCGCGACGAGGATCCCCGCCGCCGTCCAGAACGGAAGCGCGGACCACAGGATCCGGAGGGCGAAGGCGCCGAGGATCGTGTTGACCGTGAACCACCCCGCGGTAGAGATCCAGTTCAGCCCGGCCGGCAGGTAGCCGCCGGTCCGCCCGAAGCTCCTGCGGCCCATGTACATCTGCGGATAGCCGCCGCGGATGCCCATCGCTGCGCACGCGCCGACCAGCGCCGCGCCGAGGACGTTTCCGATCAGCAGCATCGCGATCGTCGTCCCGAGCGGAACCCCGAGCGTGATCGGAAGGAACCCGAGCGCGTAGTCGGCGATCGTCAGGTTGGCCGCGAACCAGAGCCAGAAGAGGCTCCCGGTGCGACCGTGACGCTCCTCGCTCGGGATGTGTTCGATCGAGTACGGCTCGACGGTCGCGACGGAGGCGCCGTAGACCGCGCCGTCTCCGTCCGGAGCGGCACGCGTCGACTGCTTCTGTTCCGCGATCGCCCTCTCCTCCTCGCCGGGCCGTCGCCATCTTAGTTGCTCCGAGCGCAACCCCGATGCCATGCCGGCCCCGCCCGAAGGCGGCCCGAAGGCCGAGAGGTCGCCGTCCGGCGTACGCTTTGGAGCATGGCCGAGGACGCCCGATTCACCGACTCCGGCATCGAGCTCCGCCCCATCTACGGGCCGCAGGACCTCGACGGCTTCGAGCCGGAGCGTGACCTCGGGCGTCCGGGAGCGCCTCCGTTCACGCGTGGGATCTATCCCACGATGTACCGCGGCCGCCGCTGGACGATGCGCCAGTACGCGGGCATGTCCACCGCCGCGGAGACGAACCGCCGCTTCCGCTACCTCCTGGAGCACGGCCAGACCGGATTGTCGGTCGCGTTCGACCTTCCGACGCAGATGGGCTACGACTCCGACCACCCACGCGCGGAGGGGGAGGTCGGAAAGACCGGCGTCGCGATCGACTCCGTCGAGGACATGAAGACGCTCCTCGCCGAGATCCCGCTGGATCGCGTCTCCACCTCGATGACGATCAACTCCACCGCGGCGATCCTGCTGCTCCTCTACGAGCTCGC
>JBJMLP010000193.1:0-18420 GCA_045805245.1 Actinomycetota bacterium
TCCGTTCCGAAAGGCGCGAACGCGGATGGGCGCGTCCGGAGGCGAGAACTTCGCGGCGTTGTCCAGAAGGTTCGTGAGGATCTCCTCGAAGCGGCTGCGGTCGATCGCGACCGAGATGTCCGTTCCGGTCTCCACTTGGATCGGATGGTCGCCGGCCGGGAAACGCCAGACCGTCTCCTCCACGACCTGCCCGAGCGGTTCCGGACGGATGGCGTACTCGAGGACTCCGGCATCGATCTTCAGCGCCGTGGAGAGCTCATCGAGGACGAGCTTCAGGCGCGTCGACTCCCGATCGATCAGCCGGAAGAAGTCCCTGCGCTCCTCGTCGGTCATGGAGTCGTACAAGCGTGCTCCGGTCGCGGCGAGGCCCTTGATGGACATCAAGGGGTTCTTGAGCTCGTGCGCGATCATCGACGTGAGCTCGGCGCGCTCGCGCTCCTCCTCCGTCGAGCTCGGCTCGCGCGATCCCGGCTCCGCCACAGCGGAATCCTAGGCCCGAGGGCCTGCCGCTCCGGTAGGCCGGCTAGTGATAGGAGTGCGCGTCGTCGGGAAAGGCGCCCTCCTCGACCTCGCGGCGGAAGGCGGTCGCGGCCTCGGTGATCGCGCCGCTCACGTCGGCGTAGGCCTTGGCGAACCTCGGCGGTGCTGCCTCGCCGAGCCCGAGGAGGTCCGTCAGCACGAGCACCTGCGCGTCCGTGTCCGGTCCGGCGCCGATCCCGATCGTCGGGATGTGCAGGGAGCTGGTGATCGCGCCGCCCACGTCCCGCGGAACGCCCTCCACGACGAGCGAGAACGCGCCCGCCTTCTCGAGGGACAGCGCGTCGTCGAGGAGTCGCCGCGCGGCCTCGTCGGTCCGTCCCTGCACGCGGTAGCCACCCATGCCCCGCACGGACTGCGGCGTGAGCCCGAGATGACCCATGACGGGGATGCCGAGGTCCGTCAGCGCCTCCGTGAGGGTCGTCTGTGCGCCCTCCACCTTGACGGCGTGGGCGCCGGCTTCCTTCAGGAATCGGCCCGCGTTCGCGATGCCCTCCTCCAGTGAGGCCTGATACGAGAGGAACGGCATGTCGCCGACGACGAGAGCGTTCTTTGCGCCCTTCGTGACGGCCTTCGTGTGATGGAGCATCTCCTCCATCGTCACGGGGAGCGTCGTCTCGTATCCGAGGACGGTCTGGCCGAGGGAGTCTCCGACGAGCAGGATCGGGATCCCGGCGGCGTCGAGGATCCTCGCGGTCGGAAAGTCGTACGCGGTGAGCATGACGAAGCGCCGGCCCTGCTGCTTCCACGCGCTGAGGTCGTGGATCGTGACGGTCATCGCTCGCGCCTCCTTTTTCGGCGAGTGCACGGCAGGCACGGATTGTAGCTCCAGCTGCGGGTGGGCTCTCCTTAGGACTCCGGCTTTGCCTGGAGAGCGTCCTTCCATTCGGAGCGCAACGCGCCCATCACGACGAGGTCCTTGTAGGCGCCCTCGTGCCAGGCGTGGTGGCGCAGGCGCCCCTCCTCCTTGAAGCCGCAGGCCTCGTACGCGCGGATCGCGCGGAGATTGTCGGCGAGGACGTCGAGGTGCACCTTCTCGAGGTTCCGCTTCTCGAAGGCGTAGTCGAGCAGGACATCCACCGCATCCCTTCCGAATCCCTGTCCCCAGTACTCCCTGGAGAGGGAGATGCCGAGCTTGCAGTTCCGCGCGACGTCGTCGAAGTCGAAGAGCTCGCACCGGCCCACCAGGACGCCATCGGCCTCGATCGCGAACCGCGTGCCGTCGCGACCGCCCTCACCGGTGTCGCGGTCGAAGTCGGCCTCGAGGCGGGCGAGGGACTGCGGCTCCGGCGGGCCGTCGTTGACGAGGGTGTCGACCTCGTAGTCGTTGTGGTGCTCCCACAGCCAGGGGAGGTCCTCCCGCTCGATCGCGCGGAGCAGCACCCGTTCGCCTCGCAGCACGCCGCCCAGCGTAGCTGTCAGAGGCCGATGCTAGGCTCGCAGCCTGTACACTTCTGAGCGACCCACAGCCTGCTCCCTCCGCCGAGGTGGGGGCCGCTCAGACCAGAGGAGGTGGGGTTGAGGGAGTACGAGGTCATGCTCATCCTGCCCGCCGAGGCCGACGAATCGGCCGTCGGTGGAGCGGTCGAACGGATCACCAAGATCCTCTCCGAGCGGGGAGGCGAGGTGAGGAACATCGACCGCTGGGGCCGCAGGCGCTTCGCCTATCCGATCGCGCGACAGAGCGAGGGCTATTACGTCGTCGTGCGGTTCACGAGCGATCCGGATGCGATCACCGAGATCGATCGGTCGCTCACGCTCGCTGACGAGGTTCTGCGGTTCAAGGTCGTGGTCCGGGAGGAAGTTCCGGTCGCGGCCGCAGAAGCAATAAGAGGAGAGACTCCTTCCCCCCTTCCGGTTGGCCATCGACCGGCAGGCGGAGACCAGGCAAGGCGGTGATGAAGGTGGCGAGTGACAACCAGGTGACGATCGTGGGCAATCTGACCGACGATCCCGAGCTCCGCTATACGCCCAACGGGGCGGCCGTCGCGAAGTTCCGGGTGGCCGTGAGCCCGCGATTCAAGGACGAGAACGGGCAGTGGAAGGACGGCGACACGTCGTACTTCTCGATCAGCGCCTGGCGGGCGCTCGCGGAGAACGCCGCCGAGTCCCTCACCAGGGGCACGCGCGTGGTCGTGACGGGGCGCCTCAAGCAGCGCTCCTGGGAAAGCCAGGAGGGCGAGAAGCGGAGCGCCATCGAGATCGAGGCCGACGACGTCGGCCCGAGCCTCAAGTGGGCGACCGCCAAGGTGGAGAAGACCCCGAGAGCCGGCGGTTCCAGCGACTGGAACGACCGCGTGACGGTCGGCACGGGGGCGAGATCGGAACAGGAGACACCACTGGATGCCGGGTAAGTCATCGAAGCGGCGGCCGCCGCGCAAGGAGAAGGACGACAAGGCTTGGCAGAAGAAGCAGAAGCGAAAGGTCTGCATCTTCTGCAAGGAGCGGATCGACTACGTCGACTACAAGGACGTGATGCTCCTCCGCAAGTTCGTCTCCGACCGCGGAAAGATCCGAGCTCGGCGCGTCTCGGGCAACTGCTCGCAGCACCAGCGGGACGTCGCGGCGGCCGTGAAGAACGCGCGGGAGATGGCGCTCCTGCCGTACAGCAGCCGATGAAGATCATCCTCCAGAAGCAGGTGGAGAAGCTCGGCGCCCCCGGAGACTCCGTCGAGGTCGCCGACGGGTACGCGCGGAACTACCTGCTTCCGCGTGGCCTCGCCATCAAGGCCTCGAAGGGTGCGGTGAAGCACTCGGACAGCCTGCGCCGTGCCCACGACCAGCGTGTTGCCAAGGGCCGGGCCGAGGCGGAGGCGCTCGCGGCCCGGCTCACGGCTTCGCCGCTCGTCGTCACCGCCCGCGCGGGAGACGAGGGGAAGCTGTTCGGGAGCATCACCGCAGCCGATCTCGCAGAGGAGATCGAGCGATCCTCGGGCGTCTCCGTCGATCGCCGCGACGTCGAGCTTCCCGAGCCGATCCGCAGCATCGGTGTGCATGACGTTCGGGTGAGGCTGAATCCCGACGTCGACGTCGCACTCTCCGTCGAGGTCCGCTCCTCGTAACTTCCTGCCGCTCCGCTCCGCTCCGCCGACCCGACCAGCTTTCGCGGGCGGTGGTGCGAATGTCACCCATGTGATTCAGACTTGTCCACATGGCTTCCACAGACAGAACCGCAGGTCGCGCACGGAGTGACAAGCTTTCTCCGCGTGCCTGGAGCGCGGACCTGCCCGGACGGTTCTCCGCCGGGAAATCCACAGGGCTTTCCCCTTCCCGCGGGGTGGCCGGGTGCCTCAGGGTTGCGTCTTCCGCCGGAACGGGAGAGGGGGACCGTGGCGCGCGCCGCTGAGGAGATGCGCCGGCTTCGGCCGGAACGGGTTCCGCCGCACAACCTGGAGGCCGAGGAGTCGATCCTCGGCGCCATGATGTTGTCCGGCGAAGCCATCGCCGACGTGATCGATCTCCGGCCCGGCGACTTCTACACGTCCTCGCACCGCGAGATCTTCGAGACGATCCGCGTCCTCTACGGACGCGGCGATCCGGTGGACGCGATTACCACGGTGGAGGAGCTCAAGCGCCGCGGAACGCTGGAGCAGGTCGGCGGCCCCCTCTTCATCCACGAGCTCGTCCAACAGGTTCCGACGCCGGCGAGCGCGCCGCACTACGCGAGGATCGTCGCCCAGCTGGCGCTGATGCGCCGGCTGATCGAGGCCTCCGCCGAGATCATGGAGCTCGCGTACTCCTCGCCGGAGGATCCCGAAGGCGCGGCGGACCGCGCCGAGCAACGGATCTATCAGGTCGCGCGCCACGACGAGAAGGATCAGGTCGTCGGTGTCGACGAGCTCGTCGACACGGCGATGATGGACCTGGAGAAGGCTCAGCAGCGCGAATCGGCGTTCGCCGGCATCCCCACGGGTTTCCGAGACGTGGACGCGCTGCTCTCGGGCCTGCAGAAGTCGAACCTCATCGTCGTCGCGGCGCGCCCCGGCGTCGGCAAGTCCTCCTTCGTCACCAACCTCGCGCGGAACATCGCCGTCGGCGAGGGCGGCCACGAGCGACAGCCGGTCGCGCTCTTCTCCCTGGAGATGTCGCGTTGGGAGATCGGCATGCGTCTGCTCTGCGGAGAGGCGCGGGTGCAATGGGACCGGATCCGCTCCGGCAAGACGGGCCCCGACGACTGGAGCCGCATCGTTCAGGCCGCGGATTCCCTCCACGACGCACCGATGTACGTCGTCGACGCGGGGAACGTGACGATCGTCGATATCCGGGCGCGCGCGAGGCGCCTCCGGTCCAGCCGGCAGGGCCTCGGCCTGATCATCGTGGACTACCTCCAGCTGATGTCGCATCACATGCGCGTGGACAGCCGCCAGCAGGAGATCGCGGAGATCAGCCGCGGGCTGAAGCTCCTGGCCAAGGAGCTCGACATCCCGGTGATCGCCGTCTCCCAGCTCAACCGCGACCCGGAGCGGCGGCAGGACAAGCGCCCACAGCTCTCGGACCTCCGCGAGTCCGGAGCGATCGAACAAGACGCGGACGTCGTCATGTTCATCCATCGCGACGATTCCGAACAGGCATCGAAGGGAACGGCGGACCTCATCGTCGCCAAGCACCGCAACGGCCCGACGGACACGGTCAAGCTCACGTTCCTGCCACAGCTCACGCAGTTCAAGAACTACACGTCCGGTCCGTGAGCCCGCGCGCACGCGCGCGTCCGCCGGTCTTTCCCCCGGATCGGGCGGCCATCCGAGGAATGTTGCGTCGCCTGCGGGCCCGCTTCGGACCGCTCGACCCACCGAAGGTGCGCGATCCGCTCGAGGAGCTCATCCTCACGGTCCTCTCGCAGAACACGAGCGACGTGAACCGCGACCGCGCGTTCGCCTCGCTCCGCCAGCGGTTCCCCACGTGGGAGGACGTCGCCGCTGCACCCACGACACGCATCGCTTCGGCTATCAAGCCGGGAGGCCTCTCCAACGTGAAGGCCCCGCGGATCAAGGCGATCCTCCGCGAGATCGAGGAGCGGCAGGGCTCGCTCGATCTGTCGTGGATGCACGACGCGGGCGACGAGGAGGTCACCGCGTACCTGTCGGACCTTCCCGGAGTCGGACCGAAGACGGTGGCCTGCGTGCTCGCGTTCTCGCTGGAGCGGCCGGCGCTCCCGGTCGACACGCACGTGTACCGCGTCGCCGAGCGCCTCGGTTTCTATCCGGCGCGAACCTCGACGGCGGCGGCACACACCATCCTTGCGGCGGCGGTGCCCGCCCGAGACCGGGTCGCGTTCCACGTCGGCCTCATCAGGCTCGGCCGCGAAATCTGTCGTCCCGGCCGTCCGCGGTGCGAGATCTGTCCGCTCCAGGATCTGTGTCCGAGCGCCGTCCGATTCCTGGGAGCGTAGGATCCGGCGATGCGGAGCACCTCCAGAGCGGCGTTCCGGCCGGTCGTTGCGCTGACGTTGCTGCTCCTGCTCGGTGCCTGCCACGGCGGCGGTGATGAGGCGGACATCCAGGGCGTCGTGACGAACTATCTGAACGCGATCACGCAACACGATCCCGGGAAGTTCGCGAGCTACGTCTCCGCGACGTGTCATCTCGATGCCACGCAGCTCCAGGCCGCGTTCGCGAGCGTCCAAGGGCAGGAGATCTCCATCGACGTTCAGAAGGTGGATGTGTCGGATCTCACCGATGCCTCCGCCACGGCGACCGTCGAAGGAACGGCCACTTTCCAGGGCCGAACGGTGCCGCTCAGCGTCGCGGGAGGGCAGTATCAGACGTTCAAGCTCGTGAAGGAGAGCGGGACCTGGAAGATCGCGACGTGTCCGGACACCTCCGCGACCGCGCCCGCGGGCTAGAGGGGAGCGGGCGAGGGGAGTCGAACCCCCGTCTCAAGCTTGGGAAGCTTGCGTTCTGCCGTTGAACCACGCCCGCGGCTCGCGACTCCGACCGGGGGGAACCGGCGAAGCGCCGGGTCAGTTTAGCGGTCGCCTTCGGCGCAGCGCGACCTGATAGCTTCGCGCCATGCCGGAGTCCGCCGAGATCTTGTGGCCGCGAGTTCTGTCGGCTCTCGCAGCCGGCGAGTCGCTTTCCTCCGAGGAGGCGTCCGCGGCGATGCGAACGGTCATGGAGGGCAACGCGACGCCCGGCCAGATCGGCGGGTTCCTGATGGCGCTTCGGACCAAAGGCGAAACGGTCGACGAGCTCGACGGATTCGCTTCGACCGCCCTTGACTTCGCGCGGCCGGTCCGCTCCGACGAGCCCGTGCTCGACACCTGCGGCACGGGCGGCGACCGCGCTGGAACGTTCAACATCTCGACGGTGAGCGCGCTCGTCGCCGCGGCGGGCGGTGTGCGCGTCGCGAAGCACGGCAACCGTGCGGCGTCCTCTCGTTGCGGCTCCGCCGACCTGCTGGAGGCCCTCGGCGTCAGGATCGATCTCGATCCGGAGGGCGTCGAACGCTGTCTCGCGGAGGCCGGAATCGCGTTCATGTTCGCACCGGTGTTCCATCCCGCCGCTGCCCATGCGGCGCCGGTCCGCCGCGAGCTCCGCGTGCCGACGGTGTTCAACTTCCTCGGCCCGCTGACGAATCCGGCGAGACCGGCGGCGCAGGTGATCGGAGTGTCCGACCCCGCGATGCTTCCACTGATCGCCGACGTCATCGCGCGCCGTGGGATCCGCGCCAAGGTGTTCCGAGGTGAGGACGGGCTTGACGAGCTCACGACGACCGGGCTCTCGGAGGTCTACGAGGTCGCGGAGGGCGACGTGCGCGAGACGAGCCTCGATCCCGCGACGCTCGGCTTTAGCCGCGCGAAGAAGGAGGACCTCACCGGCGGCGACGTCGAGCGGAACCGCGCGATCGCCGAGGAGATCCTCTCCGGGGCGGAGGGCCCGCATCGCGACGTCGTTCTTCTGAACGCTGCGGCGGGGCTCCACGTCGCCGGCCGCGTCGGCGCGATGGCCGAGGGGGTCGAGCTCGCGGCGAAAGCGATCGATTCCGGTGACGCCCGCCGCGTTCTGGACCGGTGGGTGGAGATCTCGAACCGGGTGGAAACGGGGTCCTGAAGCCCCTGCCGTAGATCTCTGCGCCGCAGCCTTATCGGGCGGAGGCCTCCGAGCTCGCCAGGCGTTCGAGCGCTTCCTCCGCGGCCGTCACGACCTCCTGCACCGGATCGGTCCGGGCGCTGTGCTCGATCGCCGCTCCCGCGCGCTCGTCTCCGAGGCGCCCGAGCAGCTGGATCGAGCGGACGCGGATCGCGGAGTCGGGATCGCTGAGCGTTCCGACGAGACTCTCCACCGCACGCGGACCGCCCATCGCTCCGAGCGCCTCCACGCCCCGAAGCCGCTCCTGCGGGTCCGGCGACGTCAAACGCTCGATGCAGCCGTTGATACCGGAGATCCGTCCGAGCAGTCGGCCGACGGTCGCCTGCGTTCCCGGGTACTGCTGCATCAAGACTTCGAGGAGGAGCTTCTCCGACGCCGGCCCCATCTCCACGAGGACCTCCGAAGCCATGTTGCGGAGTTCCGGAGACGCGAGGACCTCCGCGAGCCGCTTCGCGACCGCCGGAGAGCGCCACTCCGTCAGAACCTCGAGCGCGATGGCGCGCACGCTTGGGTCGGGATCGCTCAGGAACGCGAAGAGCGATCCGAGGATCGACGGATGGTCGATCGTCCCGAGCGCCTTGACGACCTCGATGCGCACCGACGGCTCCGGATCCTCCATCCGCTTGCCGAGCGGCTCTGCGGCCGCGGCCGGATGGAGGTCGGCCAGCGCGCGAACGGCGGCCGTTCGCACCTGGGTGTCGGTGTCGGTGATCGACGCGATCGCGAGGTCGATGCAGCTGTCGCCCCCGAGACGGCCTGCGAGCTCCATCGCGAGCGTGCGTTCCGTCGCGAGATCGGAGTTCCCGTGCTCCAGTGCGAGCTTGACGAGGTCGGCGCTCTTTCCCTGATTGACCAGACGATCCGTGACACCGGGGCGGGAGTCCGGAGGAGACTCCTGGAGGTTCCGCCACATCACCGCTCGGTCTCCGGCGCTTCCCTCGAGAGCGCGGTCGACGTGCTTGATCTGAGGTGCGGATCCCTTGATGAAAGGCTCCGGCGCAGCCGGCCGGGGCTCGGACGTCGGAACCGGCTCCGGCGGGGGGGCGATCTCCTTGATCGGAGGCGCCTCCGCTTCGGGCTCGGTCGACTCCTCTTCTTCCTCGGGCTCGTCGCCGAAGGTCTGTCGGGCCGCGGCGAATGCCTTCAGGCTGCGGTACCAGTTGTCCTCGTAGGCCTCGCCGCTCTCCTTCGCGGCGGTCGCCTCCTTGTCGTTCTCCGCGGTCTCGTCGGTTCCCGCCCCGGAGAGGCCGGTTCCCGGTCCGCCTCGATCGTCCCTGCCCCTGGCCATAGCGACCTCCTACCTCCGGACCGCCTGCGTCTCGCTCGGCTCGTCGCCGAGGGGAGAGCGGGGATTCGGGCCGATGCCCATGGCGACGGCCGCCATCGCGGCCTGCGTGCGGTTGGTGACGCCGAGCTTGCGGAAGATCGCGGCGAGATGGGCTTTCACGGTCTTCTCGGAAAGGAAGAGGCTCCGGGAGATCTCGCGGTTGCTCTTGCCCTCCGCGAGCAACGACATGATGTCGGTCTCCCGCTGTGTGAGTGACGCTTCGGGTCGGTGGCTCCCGTCGCTGTTCATCGGCGTGCCGCCGTCCATCTCGTCGAACAGGTTCTGGATCACACGCGGCGACAACACGTTGCCGCCGCCCGACAGCGCGACACGGATCGCCTGCTCGAGATCGTCGGGCGTCGCGTCCTTCAGCATGTAGCCTGCGGCTCCCTCCGCGAGCGCCTGTTTCACGTAGGGCGCGTGCTCGAAGGACGTCAGCATGATCACGGGGACGTCGGCCCACTGGGACTTGATCTCGTGGAGGAGCGACAGCCCGTCCGGCTCGGGCATGCGAACGTCCACGAGCGCGATCTCGATCGCGTGGTCGCTCATGGCGCGCAGCGCCTGCTCGGCGTTGCCGGCCTCGACGACCTCTGCGTCGGGGAAACTCTCACGAACCACGTGCGAAAGCCCGCGACGTACGAGCGCGTGGTCGTCGACCAGCAGGATCTTCACGATGCGTCTCCTCTGTTCCGAACGGGAAGGTGGGCGACCACCCGTGTGCCGGATTGCGGCGACGACGCGATGTCGATGGAGCCGCCCAGCTCCGACACCCTCGTCTGCATCATCCGGAGCCCGAGATGCCGGGCATCCGTCGCGCCGACCTCGGGATCGAATCCCGTGCCGTGGTCCTCGATCTCGATGGAAAGCTCCGACGGCGACGCGGTCGCGCGGACCGCGGCCTCCGAGGAGCCCGAGTGCTTCGCGGCATTGATGAGCGCCTCGCGGACGACACTCCACGCCGTCGTGAGGAGAGGTCCCGGCAGCGCGTCGAGGTCTCCCTCGACGTCGACGGTGGGCGCGAGGTTCCAGCGCGCGGCGACCTCACGGACGTACTCGGCGAACGGATCGCCGGCGATCTCGTCGGCGGCCGGCTCCGTGGAGAGCTCGAACAGCGTTCCGCGAAGCGCGCCGAGCGCTCTTCGGATCTCCTCCTTGGTCTCGGTGATCGCGATCGCGGCGCTCGCCGGGTCCTCCGCGATCTGCCGCCCGAGGAGCTCCAGTTCGAGCACGGCCTGCGTGACGGCTTGGGTCACGCCGTCGTGGAGCTCGTAGGCGAGATGTGTCCGCTCCCGGCGCATCAGGAGGTCGGCTGCGCGGTGCCGCTCCGCGATCGCGTCGGCGGCGGAGCCGGCGATCGAGAGGAGCAGCTCCATCGTGTGGTGCGCGGGCGGCAGAACGTCTTCCCACGCGGCGACGATGCCCTCGAGACGCCCATCGCGGTGACCGAAGGCGCCGGCGAGGTTGCCACCCGAGATGCCGAGCACCACGCCGAGTCTTCCGAGCGTGCCGTCGTCCACCGGAGCAGCCGTGTCGATGCTCCGGATCGAGGCGCATACCTCGGAAGAGATCTCGCGCGTGCGCTCCCCGGCGGGCGTGGAGACGTCGATGCGCTCCCCCCGCTCCCGGAGGACGAAGAGATCGGCGGCGCCGATCGCGGCGCGGAGCGCCTCGAGGGCGTCGGGCTGCGTCGTGCCAGTTTCCCCGAGGCTCGTACGGAGAGCATCCAGTGCCCGCTCGAGCGTCGCGGACTCGCGCGCTTCCGGTTCGTCGGCGTGTTCCGTGCTGAGGATCGCCTCGAGCGGATCGTCCCCGGTGGCCGCGATCAACGCCTCGGCGTGTTCGGAAAGGATCGCGGGGGCGTCGACCGGCGAGGAGGTCGTGGGGCGGGCGAAGGCCGTGCCGGACTCGGAGACGCAGACGAGCCATCCTTCGAGACGGCCTTCGACGACGTCGTCGATGCGGATCGGAAGCGCCGGCGCGTCGGGAGAGTGCCACCAGGTGACCGTCCGCGAACCTTCGGCCTCGGCGACGGCACCGACCGCGTCGAAGGCCAGCGAAACGCCGAAGCGCCGGAAGCGGTCGACCGCCGCCCGGGCAGCGTGGACGACGGAGGCGTCGGCCTCCGTTCCGGACGTGCTTGGGCTCTCCAGGGTCGAGGGATCCACCGGTTGGTTTCCTCCGCCATTCGGTCTAGTTCTCCTTTCGGCTGGAACGGAGGTGCTCTTAACCCTCCGGGCCGCTTCGACGGCCCGTTCGCCAGCAGCGAGCAGGCAAGAGGCGGCGGACGACGGGAGGAGAAGCGAGGGTCTTGCGCTACTCCGCCGGGAGGGAGCGAGCGAGCACTTCGGCCACGTCGAGGACCTCGAGATCGTGGCCGCCCGCACGGGCGCCGTCGTCGAGCATCACGAGGCAGAACGGGCACGCCACGCCGACGCTCGCGGCGCCGGTGGAAGCCGCCTCGTCCATCCGCTCGGCGTTCACGCGCTTGCCGATCCGCTCCTCCATCCACATGCGGGAGCCGCCGGCGCCGCAGCAGAAGCCGCGCTCGCGGTGCCTCGGCATCTCCACGGTGCGGAGCTCCGGTACCTGGGAAAGGAGCGTCCGTGGGGCCTCGTACCGGTCGTTGTGGCGGCCGAGATAGCAGGGGTCGTGATAGGTCAGCAGCTCGTCCCGGTTGCCGGGGGTCAGCCGGCCGGAGCGGACGAGCGACTCCAGCAACTCGGTGTGGTGCACCACCTCATACGTGCCGCCGTAGTCCGGATACTCGTTTCGGAGCGTGTTGAAGCAGTGCGGGCAGCTCGCGACGATCGTGCGGACACCCGCCTCGTTCAGCGTGGCCACGTTCGCTTCCGCGAGCGTCTGGAAGAGGTACTCGTTCCCCATCCGCCGGGCCGGATCGCCGGTGCACCCCTCCCGCTCCCCGAGGATGGCGAAGGACACCCCGCCGCGGAACAGCACCTCCGCCATCGCGCGGGCGATCCGTTTCGCGCGATCGTCGAACGAGGCCGCACAGCCGACCCAGTAGAGGACCTCCGGTGCCGGCTCTCCCGGAGACCAGACGCGCACGCCGAGGCCGTTCGCCCAGTCGGCACGCTGCGCCTGGGGGACCCCCCACGGATTGCCGGCCGTCTCGAGGTTCCGGAGCATCGTTCCGGCCTCCTTGGGGAAGCGCGACTCCGCCATCACCAGGTTCCGGCGGAGGTCGACGATCGTGTCCACGTGCTCGATGTTCACCGGGCACTCCCGCATGCACGCGCCGCAGGTCGTGCAATCCCACACGACCTGGTCCTCGACGACGTCGGGAACGAGCGGCGTCTCCTCCGCTCCCGTTGACGCGCCCCCCGCGAGGAGCGACGGACCCTCCGCGAAGAGGTGGTCGCGGAGGTTCATCACGAGGAGCTTGGGCGACAGGGGCTTTCCCGTGTTCCACGCCGGGCAGACCTCCTGACACCGACCGCATTCGATGCACGCGTAGGTGTCGAGGAGCTCCTTGCGGGTGAGCCCGGTCAGGGTGTCGGCCCCGAGGTGCGCTTCGTCGGTGGCACTTTCCAGGTCGATGCGGAGCGGAACCAGCCGCCCGCGCGCGCGCGTGGAGGAGAGGTACACGCTGAAGAAGCTCGACACGATGTGGAGGTGCTTCGAGTACGGGATGTAGACCAGGAACCCCACGATCAGCAGCAGATGGAACCACGTGAAGACGCTCTCGACGCTCCGCAGGGTGGACGTCGAGAACCCGTCGATCGCGGAGGAAAGCGCGGTGGAAAGCGGGGTCCACGCCGAAGGCGCCTCCGCCATTCCGAGCGCGATGCGGCTGGCGTTGATCGCGAGCAACGTCAGGACGATGCCCGCGATCGTCAGGAGGATCACGTCGGCCTCGCGGAGATGGCTTCCGATGAAGCGGTCCGGTCGCTGGACCTTCCGGATCCAGAACGCGGTAACCACCCCGAGGAGCACGAGAGCCGCGAACACGTCTTGGATGAGCCCCAGCCATCCGCTGTGACCGATCAGCGGGAGCGCGAACGATTCCGAGATCGCCTGCCCCGACGTCTCGACGATCGTCGTCAACAGCACCAGGAAGCCCCAGAAGATGAAGGCGTGCATCAGGCCCGGCACCAGTCGCTGGAGGAGCTTCCGCTGCCCGAGCACGACGACCGCTTCGCGCTTCAGGCGCGATGCCGGCTCGGCGGGAGGCTCCGTCGCCCGACCCAGCCCGATCAGACGGACGAGGAGACGGGTCCGGCGGGCGAACAGCGCCGCTCCCATGCCGAACAGGAGGACGAGGCCGGTCGCCGCCACCATGCGTCCGGGAGTCTAGTGCACCATCCGGCGTCGGCCGCGCGTGCCTGACATTGACAGTAAGACGCTCAACTTCTATCCTCGAATCAGGCTTAGAATCAAGCACGAGACCATCCCCTCGTGCGGCGCTCCCCTGAAAGTAGCGCTCTCTCTGTGGAAGTAGCTCTCTCTCTGAAGGAGGACAACAGATGGCACGAGCCGTAGGCATCGACCTCGGCACCACGAACTCCGTCGTCGCGACCCTGGAGGCCGGCGAGCCGGTCGTGATCCCCAACGCGGAGGGGTCCCGCCTGACGCCGTCGGTCGTCGCGTACTCCAAGAACGGGGAGATCCTCGTCGGGGAGGTCGCGAAGCGCCAGGCGATCACGAACCCCGATCGCACGGTCCGATCCGTGAAGCGATTCATGGGCCAGCGGGACTGGTCGATCGACATCGACGGGAAGAAGTGGACGCCGCAGGAGATCTCCGCGCAGATCCTCGGAAAGCTCAAGCGCGACGCCGAGGGCTATCTCGGCGACAAGGTCACCGAGGCGGTCGTCACCGTTCCCGCGTACTTCGACGACTCCCAGCGGCAGGCGACGAAGGAGGCCGGCGAGATCGCCGGGCTCTCCGTGCTCCGCATCATCAACGAGCCGACCGCGGCGGCGCTCGCGTACGGGCTCGACAAGAGCACCGACCAGACGATCCTCGTCTTCGACCTCGGCGGAGGGACGTTCGACGTGTCCCTGCTCGAGATCGGCGACGGCGTCTTCGAGGTCAAGGCCACCCACGGTGACACCAACCTGGGCGGCGACGACTGGGACCAACGCGTCATCGACTGGATGGTCACCCAGTTCAAGAACGCGCACGGCGTGGACCTTTCCAAGGACCGCATGGCGATGCAGCGCCTGAAGGAGGCCGCGGAGAAGGCGAAGATCGAGCTCTCCTCGGTGACCGAGACGACGATCAACCTTCCGTTCGTGACCGCGACGCAGGAGGGACCGCTCCATCTCGAGATGAAGCTCACGCGCGCGGAGTTCGAGCGCATGACCGCCGATCTCGTGGAGCGCTGCAAGGGTCCGTTCCAGCAGGCGATCGACGACTGGGGCAAGGACCCGAGCGCGATCGACCACGTGATCCTCGTCGGTGGCTCCACGCGCATGCCGATGATCCAGGAGCTCGTGAAGAACCTCACCGGCGGCAAGGAGCCCCACAAGGGCGTCAACCCCGACGAGGTCGTGGCCGTCGGCGCGGCGATCCAGGCCGGCGTCCTCAAGGGTGACGTCAAGGACATCCTGCTCCTCGACGTGACGCCGCTGTCGCTCGGCGTGGAGACGAAGGGCGGCATCTTCACGAAGCTGATCGAACGCAACACGACGATCCCGACCCGCAAGAGCGAGATCTTCACGACCGCGGACGACAACCAGACGACGGTCGAGGTCCACGTCCTCCAGGGCGAGGCGGAGACCGTGTACTCGCCCGGGGTGCGTTCGCTCGGGAAGTTCCATCTGGAGAACATCCCGCCGGCGCCACGCGGCGTTCCGCAGATCGAGGTCGCGTTCGACATCGACGCGAACGGCATCGTGAACGTCTCCGCGAAGGACCTTGCCACCGGCAAGGAGCAGAAGATGACGATCACGGGCGGCACCGCGCTCTCGAAGGACGAGATCGAGCGCATGCAGCGCGAGGCGGAGCAGTTCGCCGCGGAGGACCACCGCCGCCGCGAGGAGGCGGAGGCGCGCAACACCGCCGACCAGCTGACGTATCAGGTCGACAAGGCGATCGAGGAGTGGGGCGACAAGCTCCCGGACGGCGATCGCGACGACCTTCGGAAGCTCAACGACGAGCTGAAGGAGGCGTTGAAGGGCGACGACATCGCGCACATCCGCTCCTCGACCGAGAGCCTGATGCAGAAGTTCCAATCGGCCGGGCAGTCGATGTACCAGCAGGAGCAGGCGCAGCAGGCGTCGCAGCAGCAGGCCGCTTCGGGTGGTGGCGGAGGAGCGACCCCGCCGCCCGCCCAGGACACCGGTGATGGCGATGTCGTCGAGGGCGAGATCGTGGACGAGGGCGACGAATGAGCCCCGGTGACGGCGATGACCGCGAGCACTCCGAACGGCCCGAGGCGAAGGTGACCGACCGGCGGCGCGTCCTCGACTCGGACGCGCCGCCGGGAGCTCCCGCCGAGGCCGACGCTCCGTCCGCGGCCTCGGGGGATGCCGGAGCCTCGGAGCTGGAAGCCGCTCAGGCCAAGGCCGCCGAGTACCTCGACCATCTGCGCAGGCTGCAGGCCGACTTCGATAACTACCGCAAGCGCACGATCAAGGAGCAGACCCGCGCGATGGACGCCGCCGCGGAGCCGCTCGTGCAGCGTCTCCTCGAGGTGCTCGACGACTTCGAGCTCGCGCTGATGGCGGCGGAGCAGAAGCCCGACTTCGACAAGTTCCTCCACGGTGTCGAGCTCGTCTACGCGAAGCTGAAGGAGAGCTTGCGCGCGGCAGGCCTCGAGCGCATCGAGGCCGAGGGAAAGCCGTTCGATCCCGAGCAGCACGAGGCCCTGATGCAGACCGGAGGCGGCGATGGAGACCCGGTCGTCGACGACGTCCTCCGTCAGGGCTACACCCTCAAGGGGCGCGTGATCCGTCCTTCCGGCGTGCGCGTGACCAGGTCCTGAACGGAGCGCCACGATGAACGGCGACATCCGGAGGGAATGGTTCGAGAAGGACTACTACGCCACGCTCGGCGTTCCGAAGAACGCGTCCCAGGACGAGATCAAGAAGGCGTACCGCAAGCTCGCGCAGAAGCACCATCCGGATGCGAACGCGGGCAACAAGGAGTCCGAGGAGCGTTTCAAGGAGATCTCGGGCGCGTACGACGTGCTCGGCGATGAGGAGAAGCGCAAGCAGTACGACCAGGTTCGGGAGATGGCGGCGTCCGGCGCCGGCGGCGGAGGCTTTCCGGGAGGCTTTCCCGGCGCGGGTGGGGGACCCGGTGGGCCCGGCGGTCGTGTCCGTTACGAGAACGTGAACTTCGGCGACATCGGAGACCTCGGTGATCTCTTCGGAGGCCTCTTCGGTGGCGCCGGCGGGGGGACGCGCGGTCGGGCGAGCCGCCAACCGTCGCGGGGAGCGGATCTCGAAACCGAAGTGCGTCTCTCCTTCGATGATGCGATCAAGGGGACGACCGTGCCCGTCCGCATCAAAGGACCCGGTCCGTGTCCGACGTGTGGCGGCTCCGGTGCCGAGCCCGGAACGAGCCCCACGACGTGTCCGCAGTGCGGAGGGTCGGGGCAGATCTCGGTGAACCAGGGCCCCTTTTCGATCGCGCAGACGTGTCCGCGGTGCTCGGGTCGAGGGGTCATCATCGAGACGCCCTGCCACACGTGCCACGGGTCCGGCACCGTCCAGCGAACCCGTGAGTTCAGCGTCCGCATCCCGGCAGGCGTGAAGGACGGCGCCCGCATCCGAGTCAAGGGCCGGGGAGATCCTGGCTCTCCCGGCTCGCCGCCCGGCGACCTCTACGTCGTCGTGCGCGTCGAGCCGCATCCGCTGTTCGGCCGCAAGGGCAACGACCTGACGCTCGAGCTCCCGGTGACCTATGCGGAGGCGACGCTCGGAGCGAACGTGCCGGTTCCGACACTCAACGGACCCGTCACCCGCAAGGTCCCGGCGGGAACGCAGCCGGGCCGGACGTTCCGCATCCGCGGAAAGGGAGCGCCGAAGAAGGGCGGGAACGGCGACATGCTCGTGACCGTCAACGTCGCGGTGCCGAAGAAGCTCTCCCGCGAGGAGAAGAACCTGTTGAAGCAGCTCCGGGAGACGGAGCACGAGTCGCCGCGCAAGCGACTGGGGGTGGATGCGTGAACCGGGGAGGCGGCGAAGGACGTGAAGGCCGCCAAGGCCGCGAAAGGAAGGATGCGCGTGACGACCGTGCCGTCTACGTGATCTCCGTCGCGGCGGAACTCGCGGGCGTGCATCCGCAGACGCTTCGGATCTACGAGCGGAAGGGGCTCGTCACACCGCGGCGGACCTCGGGGAACTCTCGACGGTACTCCGACCGCGACATCGATCTGCTTCGCCGCATCCAGGAGCTCACGCAGGAGCACGGCGTGAACCTTGCCGGCGCGCGGATGATCATCGACCTCCTTTCCCAGGTGGAGGAGCTGCGAGGCCGCGTCGACGAGCTCCGCGTCGAGCTCACGACGGTGAAGCGGACGCGAGGCGAGGACGCGGAAGGAGCACCGATCCCGGCGCCGGTCGTGCTGCGCACGTCCGCGACCGTCGCCGTGGAGCGCGCTCGCCGGCAGCTTCCGAAGAGCGGCGTGTACTGAAGGAAGGAATGACATGGATCTCTCGAAGCTGACGCTCAAGTCCCAGACCGCGCTCGAGCAGGCGCGTGAGCTCGCGATCGCCGGCAACAACCAGGCGATCGAGCCGGTGCATCTCCTCCTTGCGCTGCTCTCCGATCCGGACGGTGTGGTGTACCCGCTTCTGCACAAGCTCGGTGTCTCTCCACGGACGCTCCGCGACCGCGCCGAGGAGGTCCAGGCGCGCGTTCCGAAGGTGTACGCGCAGGGCGCCGAGGTCACGATCAGCAACGCGACGCGCGACCTGCTGGAGGCCGCGTTCCGCGAGGCGGAGGCGCTCACCGACGAGTACGTGTCCACCGAGCATCTCTTCCTCGCGATGCTCCAGGGCTCGGGACCGGTCGCGCAGCTCCTGCGGGACAACGGCATCGAGCGGGACGGCGTGCTTTCCGCGCTCGCGGACATCCGCGGACGCCAGCGCGTCACCGACCAGAATCCGGAGGAGAAGTATCAGGCGCTCGAGCGCTACGGACGCGACCTCACCGAGCTCGCGCGACGCGGAAAGCTCGACCCCGTGATCGGACGCGACGAGGAGGTCCGCCGCGTGATCCAGGTCCTCTCGCGCCGCACGAAGAACAATCCCGTCCTGATCGGCGAACCCGGCGTCGGAAAGACCGCGATCGTGGAGGGTCTCGCGCAACGGATCGTCGACGGCGACGTGCCGGAGGGGCTGAAGAACAAGAAGGTGATCGCCCTCGACATCGGTTCCATGGTCGCGGGCTCCAAGTATCGCGGCGAGTTCGAGGAGCGGTTCAAGGCCGTTCTGACCGAGATCACGTCCTCCGAGGGCGAGATCATCACCTTCATCGACGAGCTCCATACGA